>NZ_DCJO01000034.1:93738-250796 GCF_002320075.1 Intestinimonas sp. UBA1698
GCTTTTCGACAGACTGAGAGCCGGGCCCCGTTGTAACGGAGCCCGGCTTCGGCACGGCGATTTAGAAATACTGCTTCACGCCCTCGGTAGCCAGAGAGGCGTCGGCGCTGATGGTGACCACGAACTTGATGTTGTTGTCCTCACCGAACTTGGCCAGCCAGTTGAGGAAGTCCTCCACCTGACGGTCGCTGGCGTCGCTGGGGATGATTTTGGTCAGGCTGTCGATAAAGATGTGGGTGATATCGTAATTTCCCGCGTACAGGCCGCTGATGAATCCCTTCAGAAAATCGTAATTGTGCATGGCAAACTCGCCGGAGTTCACTAGGCGGATCTTATAGTGGATGTCATACATCATTTTGGGGCCACGTTCAATGCACACCACATTTCCGCTGGCATCCTTGGCAGCCGTATTGATGAGATCGATCATCTGCTTGGTCTTACCGGTACCCTTGACCCCCATGATCACTCGAAGCATCATAAATCACTCCTTACTTTGTACGCCGGGCTCTCCCGGCCTGTGAAAACCGCGGGGCGATTTCCTTGTCACTATGTTACCATTTCCACAATGGGATTGCAACCAATTTGCGCAAATTCACGGAAAGTTCATGAGGAACTTTCCGATGTCACAGCCGCTGCTCCAGCTCGGCCCGCAGCGCCTCGTATCCAGGCTTGCCCAGAAGAGCAAACATGTTCTTCTTGTAAGCCTCTACGCCGGGCTGGTCGAAGGGGTTGACCCCCAGCAGATAGCCGGATACGCCGCAGGCGAACTCAAAGAAGTAAATGAGCGCGCCGATGCTGGCCTCGTCCCGGCCCCCGGCCTCCAGCACCAGGTTGGGCACGCCGCCGTCCACGTGAGCCAGCAGGGTGCCGCGCATGGCCTGCTCGGCCACAAAATCCAGGCTCTTGCCCGACAGGAAGTTGAGCCCGTCCACGTTGTCCGGGTCGTGGGGGATGGCGACGCTCCGGCGGCTGCGGGAGAAGCGCACCACCGTCTCCAACAGGATGCGCTGGCCCTGCTGGATATACTGGCCCATGGAGTGCAGGTCGGCGGTGAATTCCACGCTGGCGGGGAAGAGACCCTTGTGCTCCTTGCCCTCGCTCTCACCGTAGAGCTGCTTCCACCACTCAGCAAAAAAGCGGAAGGAGGGCTCGTAGCCCACCAGCAGCTCCACCGCCTTGCCGGCGTCATACAGGGCGTTGCGGGCGGCGGCATACTGCCAGGCCAGGTTGTCCCGGCCGGGGACTGCCAGAGCCTCCATCAACTCCCGGGCGCCGGAGAGCAGCCGGTCCACGTCGATGCCTGCGGCGGCGATGGGCAGCAGCCCCACGGCGGTGAGGACGGAGTAGCGCCCGCCCACCGCATCGGGCACCACGAATTCCTCGTAGCCCTCGGCGTCGGCCAGACCCTTCAGAGCTCCCCTGCGGGCGTCGGTGGTGGCGTAGATGCGCCCACGGGCCCCCGCCTTGCCGTATTTCTCCTCCAGCAGGGCCTTAAAGATACGGAAGGCCACGGCCGGCTCGGTGGTGGTGCCCGACTTGGAGATGACGTTTACCGAGAAGTCCTTGCCGTCCAGGTAGTCGATGATGCCGGCCAGCTCGTCGGAGGACAGGCCGTTGCCGGCAAAGAAGATCTCCGGCCGGCCCCGGACCAGACGGCGGTCGGCGGAGCTCATGAGCTCAATGACCGCCCGGGCCCCCAGGTAGGACCCGCCGATGCCGATGACCACCAGCACGTCGGAGTCGGAACGGATCTTCTCTGCCGCCGCCTTTATCCTAACCAGTTCGGCCGAATCGTAGTCCCTGGGAAGCGTGACCCAGCCGGTAAAATCTCCGCCGGGGCCGTTGCCCTCCAGCACCTGACGGTGGGCCTGCTCCAGTGCGGGCAGGCGGCGGTCCAGCCAGTCCTGGGGCAGAAAGCCCTGGGCGTTGGAAAGGTCCAGTTTTAACATATGTCGAACCTCCTTGTATTACTTGTCCATGCTTCTAGTATACACGATAAAGGGCGAATTTCCTAGTGGAAATTGGTGCGAGGCCCCGGAGAAAAAGGCGCCGCCGGTGGGCAGCGCCTTGAAGGACCCTAATTTTTCAGACTCTGCATGGGGGCCGGGATGCGTCCGCCGCGGCGGATGAACGCCTCGCTGCCGAAGGGATGCACGGGCATGACCGGGGCCGAGCCCAACAGTCCGCCGAACTCCACCGTGTCACCCACGTGCATGCCGGGGGCGGGGATGATGCGTACGGCGGTGGTCTTGGAGTTGACCATGCCGATGGCGGCCTCGTCGGCGATGATGGCGGCGATGGTCTCGGCGCTGGTGTCGCCGGGGACGGCGATCATGTCCAGACCCACCGAGCACACGCAGGTCATGGCCTCCAGCTTATCCAGGTGCAGGGCGCCGGAGGCGGCGGCCGCGATCATGCCCTCGTCCTCGCTCACGGGGATGAAGGCGCCGGACAGGCCGCCCACGTGGGAGGAAGCCATGACGCCGCCCTTTTTGACCGCGTCGTTGAGCAGGGCCAGCGCGGCGGTGGTGCCGTGGGTGCCGCAGACCTCCAGGCCCATCTCCTCCAGAATGCGGGCCACCGAATCGCCCACGGCAGGGGTGGGGGCCAGGGACAGGTCCACGATGCCGAAGGGCACGTCCAGGCGGCGGGAGGCCTCCTGAGCCACAAGCTGCCCCATGCGGGTGATGCGGAAGGCGGTCTTTTTCACCGTCTCAGCCACCACGTCGAAGGGCCTGCCCTTGACGGCCTGGAGGGCGTGGTACACCACGCCGGGGCCGGAGACCCCCACATTGATGACGCACTCCCCCTCGCCGGTGCCGTGAAAGGCGCCGGCCATAAAGGGGTTGTCCTCCACCGCGTTGCAAAACACCACCAGCTTGGCGCAGCCGAAGCCGCCCCGGTCCCGGGTGCGCTGGGCGGCGGCCTTGACGGTCTCGCCCATCTGCCTCACCGCGTCCATGTTGATGCCCGCCCTGGTGGAGCCCACGTTCACCGAGGAGCAGACGTACTCGGTGACGGCCAGCGCCTCGGGGATGGCGGCGATGAGCTTCCGGTCGGCGGCGGTGAAGCCCTTCTGCACCAGGGCGGAGAAGCCGCCGATGAAGTTGACGCCGCAAGCCTTGGCCGCCTCGTCCATGGCCACAGCGAAGGGGACGTAGTCCTCGGTCTCCGAGGAGGCGGCCACCAGCGCCATGGGGGTGACGGAGATGCGCTTGTTGACGATGGGAATGCCGAACTCCCTCTCGATGGCCTCGCCGGTGACCACCAGTTTTTCTGCCTTACGGCAGATCTTTTCATAGATCTTCCGGCAGGCGGCCTTGGGGTAGGGGTCGGCGCAGTCCAGCAGGGAGATGCCCATGGTAATGGTGCGGATGTCCAAGTGCTGCTGGTCAATCATGTCGATGGTGGAGAGGATGTCATTGGTGTTGATCATAACACAGCCCCCTTAAATGCGGTGCATGGCGTTGAAGATATCCTCACGCTGGGCGTGGATGACCAGGTCACGCTCTCTGCCCGCGGACTCCAGCGCGGTGACCAGCTCGGCAAAGGGCAGGTCGGTGTGGGCGGCGTCCACCAGCATGATCATGGTGAAGTAGTCCTGCAAGATAGTTTGGCTGATGTCCAGCACATTGACGTTGTGTTCGGCCAGCAGGGCGCATACCGAGGCGATGATGCCCACCTGGTCCTTGCCGATGACGGTGACGATGGCTCGCATACGATCAGATCCTTTCGTTTCTTGTGGCACGGGGGCGGTCAGCGCACTTCGCTATTGAAGCTCGTCCAGGGTGAGGCTAAACCCGGGCAGGAAGTGCTCCATGAAATAGCCTACCTCGGGCAGCGGGGAGGCCTTCAGGGCCTCCAGGGTCTGCTCCGCTGCCTGCTTGAACTCGTGGTTGCCGGCCTTGAGCTCCTCCACGCACTTGATGTAGGCCGACAGCTTGTCGGCGGCCTTGACGATGGCGTGGAGCTCGCCGCCGGCGTCCTCACCCAGCAGCGGGGCATAGACCTGCTGCAGCTCCGGGGGCAGCAGGGCCAGCAGCCTGCGGGCCGAGACCGCCTCTACCGCCTTGTAGGCGTCCCGGATCTCCGGGTTGAAGTACTTCACCGGCGTGGGCAGATCGCCGGTGAGGATTTCCGGCGCGTCGTGGTAGAGAGCCAGCACGGCGGCCTGGCCGGGGTCGATCTCCCCGCCGTAGACCTCCCGGCGGATTACCGCCAGGGCGTGGGCCAGCACCGCCACCATGTGGGAGTGCTCCTGGATGTTCTCACGGAAGGTGTTGCGCATCAGGCCCCAGCGGCCGATGTAGCGCATCCGGGAGATGAGAGCAAAGAAATGATAGGGCATCCCTATTGCTCCACGAACCGGCCGACGGCCCTGCGAAAGGACTCCCCCTGGGCGTCGGTGCCGTGGACCTCCACCCGGATGGGGGCGGACAGGTCGATGGAGAACAGGCCCATGATGGACTTGCCGTCCACCAGATAGCGGCCGCAGATCACATCCACATCGCAATCCAGGCGGTTGGCCGCATCGACAAATTCCTTGATATCTGCGACAGAGGTAAGCTGAACGGCAAAGCTGGTCATTGTCTTTTCCTCCCCGGTTATGTTAGAATGAGGTAGCATCATTCTAGTACAAACCGGGTTGGAATTCAACGAAGAACCCCCGCCCCATTGTAAATTCAGCCATTTTGCCCATAAAGCAAACCGAAATCCATGCCATTTGTGAGGTATCGCCATGCAAGTCGCCATACACACCCTGGGCTGCAAGGTCAATCAGTACGAGACCGCCGCCCTGGAAAACGCCCTTCGGGCCCGGGGGCACGCGCTGGTCCCCTTTGAGGGCCCGGCGGACGCCTATATCATCAACACCTGCACCGTCACGGCGGTGAGCGATAAAAAGTCCCGCCAGGCCATCCGTCAGGTCCGGAAACGCGCCCCCGGCGCGGTGGTGGCCGTCTGCGGCTGCTACGCGCAGACCGCCCCCGGGGCGGTGGAGGCCCTGGGGGTGGACCTGATCGCCGGGACGGCGGAGCGGATGCAGTTTCTGGACGATCTGGAGCGGCTCTCCGCCGCCAAGGCCGCCCCCAATCGCCCGGCCCCCCAGGTCACCGTGGACAACATCATGGCCCACCGGACCTTTGAGCCCCTCGCCGCCGGCGGTTTGGAGGGCCGCACCCGGGCCATGCTCAAGGTGGAGGACGGCTGCACCAACTTCTGCTCCTACTGCATCATCCCCTACGCCCGGGGACCGGTGCGCTCTCTGCCCCTGGAGAGGGCGGCGGCCGAGGCCAGACGGCTGGCAGAGGAGGGCTACCGGGAGCTGGTGCTCACCGGCATCGAGCTGTCCTCCTGGGGCCGGGACCTGCCCGGGGGGCCCGGGCCCATGGACCTCGTCGAGGCGGTGTGCGCCGCTGCGCCGGGCTGCCGGGTGCGGCTGGGCTCCCTGGAGCCCCGGACCGTGACGGAGGACTTCAGCCGCCGGTGCGCCGCCTTGGACAACCTGTGCCCCCACTTCCACCTGTCCATGCAGTCCGGCTGCGACGCCACTCTGAGGCGGATGAATCGAAAGTACGACACCGCCCGGTATTTTGAGAGCGTGGAATTACTGAGAGGATACTTTCAGGCCCCCGGTCTTACCACCGATCTCATCGTGGGCTTCCCCGGGGAGACCGAGGAGGAGTTTGCCCAGACCCTGACCTTCGTGGAGCGGTGCGCCTTCACTGCCATGCACATCTTCCCTTACTCCCGGCGCACCGGCACCCCGGCGGCGGACCTGCCGGGCCAGGTGCCCAGGGGCGTGAAGGAGGAGCGGGCCCGCCGGGCGGCGGCGCTGGCCACACGTCTGGAGCGGGCCTATCTGGCGTCCTGGGTGGGACAGGCCCTGCCCGTCCTTTTTGAGGAGGAGAAGGAGGGCCTCTGGCGGGGGCACGCCCCCAACTATGTGCAGGTGCGGGCGCAGGGCGCCGGCCTGCACAACCGGGTCCGGCAGGTCCGGATCACCGGCGTCGGGGAGGACTGTCTGGAGGGAGAATTGCTGTGAAGCGGAGAAAATGGCTGGCGGCCCTGTGGGCGGCTCTGCTGCTGCTGACGGGCTGCGCCCCCGGCCCCGCCACGGAGGCGGAGGCCCCGCCCCCAGCGACCTCCGCCCCCGTGGGGACCCAGACGCTAGCGGGCGTGGACTTCTCCGCCTTTTTGGAGGAGGCCAACGCCGCCCGCCGGGCGGTGCTGGAGGATGGCCCCGACCTGGATCTGAGTCCGTGGACGGCGGACTTCCGGGACCAGAACGATACCTTTACCCCGGAGGAGATGGACCGGCTGACCGCGCCGCCGGAAGCCCTGCCGCCCCTGAGCCGGGCGGGGATGGAGGAGGACGTGGAGACTCTCTTCACCCTGCTGCGCACCACCTATGGGGCCTACACATACTTTGGCGGGGACGAGGTGTTCCTGCCCCTCAAGGACGCGGTGCTCTCCGACCTGGAGGGGGAGCGCTACCTGCTCTCCCGGGACTTGGAGAAGGTGTTGGTCCGGCATCTCGCTCCGGTGCTGGTGGACGGGCACTTTACCCTGGGTTCCACCGCCATGCGGGACGGCCACGCCCAGTACATGTACTATGTGCCCGGCCTCTATTTTTCCGACACGGAGGGGTTGGACCCGGCCTACGTCAAGCCCACCATCGGCCCGGACGGGGCCATCGTCCACTGGTTCGCCGCCCTGAGCCACGACGGAACCGACCTGCCGGAGCGACAGGGAGATTACGAGCTGGACTGGGTGCGGGCGGGGGAGACCCCCTGGGACGGGTTGGACGTATTCACTGAGACAGAGGCGGAGGGAATTCCGGTGCTGACCTCCCGGCAGATGTACGCCCGGAAGGGGCGGCCGCCGCAGGAGGAACAGTTGGAGCGCTTCGCCTCCTGCGGCGGCGACTATGCGGACGAATCCCTCTTCCTCTTTGACCTGAGGGCCAACGGCGGGGGGATCGACATCTGGATCATGGACTGGTTCGAGGGCTGGGCGGGGCAGCCCGCCGCACCCCGGCGGGCCTTCGCCCACCGGGTGTCTCAGCTTTCCAACACGCTGATGCCGGAGGGCTACCCGGCGGATCGGATCGGGACCTGGCAGACGGCCGATCTGGAGAGCCGGTGGGCCCAGACGGACAGCGTCGTTCTGGTCCTCACCGACAAGGGGACGGCCTCCTCGGGGGAGACGGCGGTGGAATTCTTCCGCGCGGCGGGGGATGTCCTGTTTATTGGGGGCCCCACCCTGGGCTGTTCCCTGACCTCAAACAACTGCAACTTCTACCTGCCCAACACCGGCCTGCGGGTCTACTTCGGCACGGGCCTGTCCTTCTGCGAGAGCCTGGAGAACATCGACGGGGCGGGCTTCCTCCCCGACCTGTGGGTGGAGCCCGCCGATGCCCTGGACGCGGCGGTCCGGCTGTGCCAATACTACAACTTGAAATAGGGGCTTCCCTTTTGCGCAGGTATCCTGTAGAATGTCCCTATATCCCATTGAAACAGGAGGTTTTCGCATGAAGCTCATATCCTGGAACGTCAACGGCCTGCGGGCCTGCGTCAAAAAGGGATTTTTCGACTTTTTCGCCGCCGCGGACTGCGACGCGCTGTGCCTGCAGGAGACCAAGATGCAGCCCGGTCAGGCCGACATCCACACCCCCGGATACCTGCAGTACTGGAACTCGGCGGAGAAGAAGGGCTACTCCGGCACCGCCATTTTCACCCGGCGGGAGCCCCTGTGTGCGACCTACGACATCGGGGATTCCGACCACGTGGGGGAGGGCCGGTGCATCACCCTGGAGTACCCGGAGTTCTATCTGGTCACCGTCTATACCCCCAACGCCCAGGATGGACTGGCCCGTTTGCCCTACCGCATGGCGTGGGAGGACGCCTTCCGGTCCTATCTCAAGAGTCTGGACGGCAGAAAGCCGGTGGTGGTCTGCGGGGACATGAATGTGGCCCACCAGGAGATCGACCTGAAAAACCCCAAGACCAACCGGGGCAACGCCGGCTTCTCCGACGAGGAGCGCGCCAAGATGACCGAGCTGCTCTCCGCCGGGTTTACCGACACCTTCCGCTGGCTGTACCCTGACGCTGCGGGGGCCTATTCCTGGTGGAGCTACCGCTTCCACGCCCGGGAGAACAACGCCGGGTGGCGCATCGACTATTTCCTGGTGTCCGACCGGCTGCGGGACCGCGTCGCCGGGGCCTCCATCCTCTCCGACGTGTACGGCAGCGACCACTGCCCGGTCTGCCTGGAGCTGAGGGACTGAACGGAAACCGCCTCCGCGTCTCAGGACGCGGAGGCGGTTTTCAGTCGTCGTAATCCAGATCCAGCACTTCGCCGGTATAGGCGTCGATCTCCAGGTCGATCTTTTCCTTGCCGTCCTTCAGCATCACTTCATAATAGGAGACGCCGTCGTCCTCGTCCAGCTTGATCTTCTGGATCTTGCCGTCGGGAAAGAGGGCCCGGACCATGGACTCCACGTCGGCTTCCGTCAGCGGCTGGGGCTGGGTGGGCGCGGGCGTAGGCGTAGGGACGGGCGCAGGTGTGGGGATGGGCGCGGGCGAGACCGCCGGACTGGGGCTGGGCGGGACAGCGGGGGAGACGGGGACAGCGGGCGCAGGTGTGTCTCCCACGCTCGGGCTGGGCGTGGGAGAGGGCGTGGCCGTGACGGAGGGGGTGGGCTCCGGGCTGGGAGCGGGCTCCGGCTCCGGGGCATCCAGACCGGAGAGCTTCGCCGCCACCAGAGCCTCGACCTCTTCCCGCAGCTTCTGGGCGTGGGGGAGGGCCTTGCTGGCCGCCAGCACGTCCACCTGGTCCTGGGGGGAGGTGAGGTAGCCCTTGAGGGCCAGCTCATCCATCAGGGAGTTCACCGTGGCCTCCAAGGTCCAGCCCCGGTAGGAGCGCCCCTCCAGCAGCGCCTGAGCGTCGCCGTTGACGCCGTCCACCGCCCGGACCTGGTCCCGGCGGTTGAGGCGGATGGAGAAGTGGGGGTTGACGGACAGCTCCACGGTGGAGTAGATTTGGAAAAACTGCGTCCATACCGCCGCTCCGGCGATGACCGCCAGCAGGCAGACCGCGGCGGCCAGGGAGGCCAGGCGCCGGCGCCGCAGGCGGGGGTCGGGGGAGGCCGGACGGGTGATGTAGTCATGGACCTCCATCCGGACCACGGGAGGGCCGGAGACGGCGTCCAGGCCGGGTCGGGGCAGGTCCTCCACCGCGCGGCACAGGGCATGTTCCAATTTCTTGCGGCTCACAGGTGCACCCCCTCCTCCGTCAGATAGCGCTGCAGCTTTTTCAGGGCTCTGCTGTACCGGGACAGGACGGTGGACAGGGGAAGACCCAGGTCCCGGGCGATCTCCCGGTGCTTCAGGCCGGAGGCGGCGTGAAGCAGCACCACCTGCCGCTCTTCCTCACCCAGCGCTTTGAGGGCGGCCTCCAGCACCAGCCGGTCGGTGGGGTCGGAGACGTAGGAGAAGCGCAGATCATCCTCCGCCCCATCCGGGGCGGCCTCTGTCCGGCTCTGACCGCGCAGCAGGTCCCGGCAAAGATTCTTGGTGATGGTGAACAGCCAGGCCAGGGGCTTGCCCTGGGGAACATACAGGTGGGCGGCTGCCCGCACCTTGAGATAGGTCTCCTGGACGATGTCCTCCGCGTCGTGGGGGTTCCTCAAAATGGAGAGGGCCAGGGCATAGACGGCCTTCTCCGTGGAGCGGTACAGGACCTCGAAGGCCTCCGGATCCCCCTGGCCGACCAGGGGCAGCAGGCGCTCCTCCAGCCGGCCCTCCGGCCGTTGGGCACGGGCCAGCTCCTCCATGGACATCAGCAGGAACACGTCGGCGGCACCTCCTCCCGGCTCTGTGATATAATGACTGNNCAGTCATTATATCACAGAGCCGGGCGAGAAGGGAAGTCCTTCCCTTTGTATGGATAACGAACGGGGCTGCGGTTTTATCGCGGCCCCGTTCCAATTTTGCGGAGGATTCAGGCGGTCCCCTGGGCCTCGGCTCCTTCCTGCGCCAGCCGGAGCTCCCGCAGGACGCCCAGACCCATGGGCAGGGCCACAGCGAAGGTGAGAATGTCAGCCAGCGGCTGGCTGGCCTGGATGCCGAATACCCCCCACAGATAGGGCAGGACCAGGATCAGGGGCACAAAGGTGAGCCCCTGGCGGCACATGGCCAGTACCGTGGCCTTGAAGGAGCGGCCGATGGTTTGCAGGGTCATGCTGGCGGGAAAGAGCCAGGACATGAGGGGAAAGGTGATGCACTGGAGCCGGAGGGCCAGCGCGCCGATGTATATGACCTCCGGGTCGTCCCGGCGGAAGAGGGCCACCACCTGGGGGGCGAAGAGGAAGCCCAGGATGGACAGGGCCAGGGCGGCGATGAGAGCCACCCGGAAGAAAAAGTGGAAGGCTTCCCGTACCCGGCCGTACAGCCCGGCGCCGTAGTTAAAGCCGCACACGGGCTGGTAGCCCTGGCCAAAGCCGATGATGCCCGAGCCGGCGAACATGGTGACCCGGGAGACGATGCTCATGGCGGCTACTACGGTATCGCCGCCGCAGTTGCGCCCCGCCACGTTGAGCAGAATAGTGGCCAGGCTGGCCAATGCCTGCCGCCAGAAAGAAGGCAGGCCGTTGGCGAGGATGATGCGATACTTGTCCAGCGAGGGGCGGAACTGCCGGAAGGACAGGGGGATGTTGGTGCCCCGGAAGGTGCCGCCCACCAGCAGGCAGAAGCTGAGAAACTGGCTTAGAATGGTGGCCAGGGCCGCCCCTCCAGTGCCCAGATCCAGCGCGAAGATGAAGATGGGGTCCAGCACGATGTTGACGATGGCGCCGGAGAAGATGCCCACCATGCCGAACACGGCGTTGCCCTGGAAGCGAAACTGGTTGTTCAGCACCAGAGAGGACACCATGAAGGGCGCGCCGATGAGGATAAAGTGGACATAGTCGATGGTATAGGGGGCGCTGGTGTCGGTGGCGCCCAGAAAGTGCACCATGGGTTCGATGAATATGGTGCCCAGCACACCCAGGACGAGCCCGCAGAGGAAAGCGGAAAAGAAGGCCACCGAGATCATGGACTCGGCCTCCTCCCGCTTCTGCTGGCCCAGCAGGCGGGAGACGGTGTTGCCCGAGCCCTGGCCGAAGGTGAAGCCGATGGCCTGGATGACGGCCATCAGGGGGAGGGCCACGCCTACGGCGGCGGTGGCGCTGGTACCGATCTGCCCTACGAAGTAGGTATCGGCCATGTTGTAGACCGAGGTGACCAGCATGCTGATGATGGTGGGGACAGCCAGCGTGGCCACCAGGTTGGGGATGGGGGTCTGGGTCATCTGGGTAAATTTGTCTTCGGCCGGATGAAAGATGGACAACGGTGTCACTCCCAACGGATGAGGATGATTCAATACTCAATAGTATAGCACAAATAGGTGAATACGCAACTATTTGAGGGAGAGAAATCGAAAAAAGAGCCCGGCCGCCCCAAAGGGGCGGCCGGGGCCGGTCTAGGGGTCATTGGGTCAGGATACAGACCAGGGCTTCGGCGGTCAGGCCGGTGAAATACCGGTCCACCGGCACGTCCCGCAGGGCGTCGGTCAGGGCGGAGGGCTCCAGAGGCAGGCCCATCAGCCGGGCGGACAGGGGGCCGGAATCCTCGGCGGAGAAGTAATCGCCGCGGAAGTCGGCGGCGGCAATGCGCCCCTGCTCCACCACCAGAAAGACCTCGATGACGCCCACGCCCTCCACCCGGCGGCGCTTACGCACCGACCACTTGGGGGAGGCGCCGTAGTTCCACTCCCAGGTGGCGTAGCGGCTGTCCCGCAGCGCCTGGACGGCGGCCAGGTCCTGTGTGGTGAGCGAATAGGGCTCCATGGGCGTCCCTTCGAACATGGCCTCCAGCAGCAGGGCTTTGAACTGCTCCAGGGACACGTCCTGCCGGAGATAGGGACGGATGGTGGTGACCCGGCTGCGCACCGACGGAATCCCCTTGGACTCGATCTTGTCCTGGGAGACCTGCAGGGCTTGGGCCACCACGGAGAGGTCGGAGTCGAACATCAGGGTGCCGTGGTGCATGATGCGGCCCTGTTTGCGGTACTGGGCGTTGCCGGAGAACTTCTGGCCGTCGATGGTGATGTCGTTGCGGCCGTTGACCTGGGCGTCCACCCCCAGCTTTTGCAGGGCGCGGGCCACCGGCCGGCAGAACAGATGCAGATCCAGAGCGCTGTCGGCCCCGGCGTCCATGACGAAGGTGAAGTTCAGGTTGCCCAGATCGTGGTACACCGCGCCGCCGCCGGACAGCCGCCGGACCACCCGGACGCCGTGCGTCCGGACGAAGTCGGCGTTGATCTCCTCGGCCGTGTTCTGGTGCTTGCCCACCACGATGGTGTTGTCGTTCTGCCAGAGCATGAAATATTCCCGGTCCCGGGGCAGGCAGTCGAAGACGTACTGCTCCAGCGCCAGGTTAAAATAGGGATCGGTGGAGGGGGATTCCAGATAGACCATACGGTACCTCTCTGTCATATAAATACAGATTTTAAATGGAATAGGAAATCATTGTCGGCAGGCAGAGACCCAGGCCGCAGTCCAGAACGAGACAATAGGCAGGCTGGGGGCTGTCGTCCTCCCGATAGGCAAATGTGATCGTCAGGACGTCTACCGGGACCTGCTCCGGAGGAATCCCCTCCGACACGCCGGTGGATTGGAACCGCTCCGGCTTGCCGCTACTGGCATAGGTCATGGATTCCTGATAATGGGAGACAAATGCCGATCCATCCGTCCCCCAGACGGATTGCATGGAATAGGGTTCGGTATTTCCCCATACGTCCCATTCGGAGGAGGTCTCCACCATATGGAAGCCAAACCCATAGATTTGTGGCTGTTCTGCCTGCCCGTCCCAGTCATAGCGGAAACCGCAACCGGTTTCGGTCTCTCCATCAAAATAGAGCTCCAACTGCGTCTGCTGTGCGGCATTGCAGTAGAGGAAGCAGGGCGCCGCGCCGTCAAAGCCATAGGAGGATAAGACGTCGCCCCGGCGCAGTCCATCCTCCATGGAATACCACAAGGATGCGTCCGCCCAGGACACAATCGGGGCGTCCGGGCCTGCCGTTTGGGAGGGGACCGGACTCAGTCCTTCGCCCTGAGCATATTCTGCGGGCGCGACCCGATCCGCAACTGGCGAAGAAGACCGGTCCGTGGGTCCGGCCTGTATTACCCCCGCGAGAAGGATGGCCGACAGCGCCAGAAATCCAACGCGCTGTAAAGTCTGCTGCATGCTGTGATTGCCTCTCAGGGTTCAAATACAGGGACGGCATTTGCCTGCCGCACATGATTTTTTATTTTTTGAGCTCCAGGGCCTGGCGGACCTTGGCGGCGATGCCCTCCGGGCTCAGGCCGAAGTGCTCCAGCACCCGCTCGGCCTTGCCGGAGCGGCCGAACACGTCCTCCACGCCGTGGCGCACCACGGGCACGGGGCAGCCGGCGGACACACAGGCGGCCACCGCCTCGCCCAGGCCGCCGATGATGTTGTGCTCCTCGGTGGTGACGATGCAGCCGGTCTCCCGGGCGCAGCGCAGCACCAGCGCCTCATCCAGGGGCTTGATGGTGTGCATATCCACCACTCGGACCGACACGCCCTCGGCCTGGAGGGCCTCGGCTGCCTTCAGGGCCATCTGGACCATCATACCGGCGGCGATGACGGTGACGTCGCCGCCGTCCCGCAGCACGGCGCCCTTGCCCAGCTCGAAGCGGTAGCCGGGCGCTCCGTCGGTGACCGACTCCACCGCCAGGCGGCCCAGGCGCAGGTAGGCGGGACCCTCGTAGTCCAGCAGGGCCTGGACGGCCTGGCGCATCTCGGGAGCGTCGCAGGGGGAGAGCACCAGCATCCCGGGCAGGCTGCGCATGAGGGCGTAGTCCTCGCAGCACTGGTGGGTGGCTCCGTCCTCGCCCACGGACAGGCCGCCGTGGGAGCCCACCACCGTCACATTCAGGTGGGGATAGGCGATGGAGTTGCGGACCTGTTCAAAGGCCCGGCCGGCGGCGAACATGGCAAAGGTATTGGTGAACACCTTCTTGCCGCAGGTGGACAGGCCGGCGGCCGCGGTGGTCATGTTGGCCTCGGCAATGCCCATGTTGAAAAAGCGCTCCGGGTACTTGTCGGCGAACTTCTTACTCATGGTGGAGCCGGACAGGTCGGCGTCCAGCACCACCAACTGGGGATAGTGCTCCCCCAGGGCGGCCAGGGCCTCGCCGTAGGCGGCTCTCGTTGCGATCTTCTCTGCCATGTCAGTTCACCTCCAGTTGGGCCAGAGCGGCCCTCAGCTCGGCCATGGCCTGCTCGTACTGCTCATCGTTGGGAGCCTTGCCGTGCCAGCCGGCGTTGTTCTCCATAAAGGAGACGCCCTTACCCTTCACGGTGCGGGCCAGGATGACGGTGGGCCTGCCCTGGGCGGCCTTGGCCTGCTCCAGCGCGTCGGCCACGGCGGCGCAGTCGTGGCCGTCCACCGTCAGCACGTTCCAGTTGAAGGCCTCAAACTTTTTGCCCACCGGAGCGGTGGGCATCACGTCGGCGGTCTTACCGTCGATCTGCAGACCGTTCAGATCCACGAAGGCGCACAGGTTGTCCAGCTTGTACTTGGCCGCAGACATGGCGGCCTCCCACACCTGGCCCTCGGCCAGCTCGCCGTCGCCCAGCAGGGCATAGACCCGGTAGTCCCGGCCGTCCAGCCTGCCCGCCAGGGCCATGCCCACGGCGGCGGACAGCCCCTGGCCCAGCGAGCCGGTGGACATGTCCACGCCCTTGACGTGACGCATCTCGGCGTGGCCGGACAGGTGGCCTTCGATGGAACGGAAGAGCTTCAGCTCCTCCTGGGGGAAGAAGCCCCGCAGGGAGAGAATGGGGTACAGGGCGGGGGTGCAGTGGCCTTTGGACAGGACAAAACGGTCCCGGTCGGGGTCGTGGGGATGGGCGGGGTCCACCCGCATGGCGTGGAAGTACAGCACGGTCAGCAGGTCCATGGCGGACAGCGAGCCGCCGATGTGGCCGGAATTGGCCGTGTGCACCATGTCAACCGCCAGAAGCCTGGCCCTGGCCGCCAGGACCTCCAGCTCACGGATGCGCGATTGTTCCAACAGGATCACCCTTTCATGTCGATCGTGGGTAAAAATGCAGTGTTATTAGTATAGTACAAGGGCGCGGCGGGCGCAAGTGCCTTCTTTCTGCCGGAACAGGAGGGGGTTCTTGAACTTGCTCAGATTCCTTCTTGCACTTTTCGGAAAAATAGGCTATTATATAAAGAACAGCTTTGCAACGAAAATCCGATCAGCGCGTAACGACAGCTTGGAGGCATTCAAAGTGTTTAATGAGAGACAATTGCGGATCATCTCCCTGCTTCAGAGCCAGGAGAAGGTCAGCGTCAGCGAGCTCACCGCGGAATTTGGCGTCTCCCTGGTGACGGTGCGGCAGGATCTGAAAAAGCTGGAGGACCAGGGCGTCCTGAAGCGGACCCACGGCGGGGCGGTGGCGGTGGACAACGGCTATGATACCTCCACCCGCATGTGGAACAATTATGAGAAAAAGCAGCGCATCGTCCAGCGGGCGGCCGGTCTGGTCAGCGACGGGGAGACCATCATCATCGAGACGGGCTCCACCTGCTCCCTGCTGGCCCGGGAGCTGGCCACCAAGCGGGGCATCACCATCATTACCAACTCCGTGTTCCTGTGCAACTTTGTGCGGGCCTGCTCCTCGCTGGATGTGGTGCTGCTGGGCGGCTCCTTCCAGCACGATGCCGAGGCCAATGTGGGGCCGCTCACCAAGCTGGGCCTGAGCCAGTTCTCGGTGGACAAGTGTTTCATCGGCGCCGACGCCATCAGCGAAGAGAAGGGGGTGTCCACCATCAACCTGTTCCGGGCGGAGGTGGTGCGCTCCATGTCCGAATCGGCCGGCAAGATGATCGTGCTGACCACCTCCGACAAGATCGGCGGCAGCGCGGTAGCGTCGGTGTTCCCCCTGGACCACCTGCATACCCTCATTACCGACACCGACATCAAGCCGGCCGACCAGCATATGCTGGAGAGGGCGGGGGTCAACGTACTTACGGTGTGACGACAGAATGGAAAAAGGACGTCCGGCCGCTGGCGGCCCGGACGCCTTTTTTATGATATAAGGGGCGGCATTTTTAACGGCTGAGACGGCGGGAATAAATGAGCCATCCGGGCGGGACCTGAGAAGGTCCCGCCCGGATGGCTCATTTGCGGAGGGGAAATCAATCTTTGGGCGGCATGACGGTGGCCATGCCCTTGACTACGACCTCGCCCCGCTGGTTGGTGCAAATAGTATCCAGCTTGGCGATGTTCTTTTCGGGGAGAAGCTCGGACACCGTGCAGGTGGCGGTGACGGTGTCGCCAAAACGGACGGGCTTGGTGAACTTCAGCTCCTGGCCCAGGTAGATGGTGCCGGGGCCGGGGAACTGCATGCCCAGAACGGCGGAAATCAGTCCGGCGGACAAAATGCCATGGGCGATGCGGCCACCGAAGGGAGTCAGGCTGGCAGTCTGCTCGTTGACGTGGGCGGGGTTCAGGTCGCCGGTGATGCCGGCGAAGAGGTAGACATCGGTCTCAGTGATGGTCTTGGAGCGGCTGGCGCTCTCACCGACCCTCAACTCATGAATGGTCATAGAAAACCTCCTTTCTTATTGAGTTGTGTGGGAAAAGGGAATATGGGAAAAGGGAGAGCTTGTATAAAAAGAGAAGATACATTGATATGTGGCGGGCGGACCGGGGAGTTGGTCCGCCCAGCCAAGCAAGGGGGAACTTTATGGTCCCGGACGGGCTTACAGGAACACGCCCCAGACCAGGGCCAGCAGAAGAGAACCGATCACCGGGATAATACAGGTGGTGACACAGATGTCGATATAGGAATCCTTGTGGGTGCAGTTGGACACGGCCAGCAGGGTCAGGACCGCGCCGTTGTGGGGCAGGGTGTCCAGACCGCCGGAGGAGATGGAAGCGATGCGGTGCAGAAGCTCCGGGTTTAGGCCGATGGAATGGGCGATCTCCAGATAGCGGGGGGCCAGGGCCTCCAGAGCGATGGACATGCCGCCGGAGGCGGAGCCGGTAGCGCCGGCCAGCACGTTGACAGCTACGGCCTCGGAAAAGAGAATGGAGCCGGGCATATTCAGCATGGCGTTTTTGAGCAGTTCAAAGCCCGACATGACCTTGACCACCGAGCCGAAGCCCACGGCGCAGGCGGTGTTCATGATGGCGCCCATGGAGCCGTTGGCGCCATCATTGATGGCGGGGATGAGCGTTTTGACCTGATTCAGGTTCATCAGGCAACAAATGATGATGCCGCAGACCAGGGCGATCACGATGGAGTAGTTGGAGGCCAGATTAATGCCGGTGGCGTTCAGCAGAAGCTTGGGGAACAGGTTGAGCATGAGGACCACGACGATCAGAGGAACGATACCGGCCAGCCAATGCCAGGAGGGCAGGCTCTTGGCGCTGTGGTCCACCTCCACGTGCTTGGGGTCGGGCGTAAAGTGGAGCCCCTTCTTCCGGCACTGGCGGACCCGCCACTCCAGATATATGTAGGCGGGAACGAACATCACGATGCAGGCCACGATGGACATCAGCGGAGCGGCCATGGGGGTGGTGCCATAGTAAGTAGTGGGGATCATGTTCTGAATCTGGGGCGTACCGGGGACGGCGGTCATGGTGATGCCGAAGGCGCCGGTAGCGATGGCGCCGGGCAGCAGGGTGCGGGGCAGATCGGCGGCCCGATAGATGGCGTAGCCCATGGGATAGATAACAAAGACCACCACGAACAGAGAGATGCCACCATAGGTCATCAGCAGGCAGGGAATGACAACGGCGGCCACGGCGAACTTGGGCCCGATGAGCCGTACAATGGCGTCGGCCAGGCTCCGGGCGGAGCCGGTCATGTCCATCAGCTTACCGTAGACCGCGCCCAGGAAGAAGGCGGGGAACCACTGAAGCACATAGTTGGCCATGCCGGCCATATAGTCGCCGATATAGGCGTCCAGAATGCTGTAACCGCCCAGAACGGCCACCACCACGGCGCAGACAGGGGCTACCCAGATGATGGAACAGCCCTTATAGGCCAGGAACATCAGCAGGACCAAGCCCAAAATAATACCAAACAGAGATAATGCCATAAGTACGTTCCTCCTATTTCTTTATTCCCGCGCAGGCCCCCTGGCGGCTACGCGGGTACTCTCTCCGGTTTGCCAGTTTAGAAGGTCAGCCCCATGGGCGCATCCCGGAAGATACGCTCATCCATGAGCTCCACATAATTTACAATGGGCTCAAAATCCATCTGCTCCAGGATGTCCCGCCGCAGGTCCACGCCGGGGGCGATTTCCTTGAGCACCACGCCCTCCCAGGTCAGTTCAAAGACCGCCCGCTCGGTGATGTAAAGTACCGGCTGGCCCTTCTCTACGGCGTACTGGCCAGAAAAGGTGATCTGCTCCACAGCAGGGATCAGCTTCTTTACCTTGCCCTCCTGATGAATGAGCAGCCTGCCGTCCTCCACACCCACCTTCAGGCCGCCGGCCGTGAAGGTGCCGCAGTAGACAACCTTTTTGGCGTTTTGCGTGATATTGATAAAGCCGCCGCATCCGGCAATTTTGGGGCCGAATTTGCTGACGTTGACATTGCCCTGCGCGTCCATTTGGGCCAGACCCAGGAAGGCCACGTCCAGGCCGCCTCCGTCGTAGAAATCAAATTGATAGGGTTCATCTAGCACGCAGTCAGGATTGGTGGTGACGCCGAAGTCTCCGCCCCCAGCGGGAATGCCCCCGATGGTTCCGGCCTCGGTGGTGAGGACCATGCCCTCCAGCCCCTCCTCGGCGGCCACCGCCGCCACGCCTTCCGGCATTCCGATGCCCAGATTGGTCACGGCGTGGGGGACCAGCTCCATGGCGGCCCGGCGGGCGATGATCTTGCGCTCACCCATGGGCAGGGGCGGCAGTGAATCAACGGGTACACGGATTTCCCCGCTGTAGGCCGGGTTATAGAACGAGCCATTGGTCTGCATGTGGTTTTCGGCTGCGGCTACTACGATGGCGTCGACATAGATACCGGGAATCTTAATGAGACGGGTGTCAATACTGCCGTAATCCACCACTTGCTCCACCTGGACGATGACCTTGCCGCCGGAGTTCTTGGCAGCCTGCGCGATGGACAGCGCCTCACCGATTACGCCCTCTCGCTGAAGGGTGCAGTTGCCCTTCGTATCGGCATAGGTGGCACGGATGACGGCCACGTCAATGGGGTGAGAGTGATAAAATAACTTTTCTTCGCCGCGGAGGTGCACGACCTCTACGATGTCGCCAGCCTCACGGGCTTTGTCATTCAGCTTGCCGCCCTCCAGCCGGGGGTCTACAAATGTCTTGAGGCCAACATGCGTGATTACGCCGGGCTTACCGGCGGCGATATCCCGGAACATTTGAGAAATAACGCCTTGCGGAAGGTTGTAGGCGGCCAATTTATTTTCCAACGCAAGCTTCTGAAGCCGGGGCTGAAGTCCCCAATGACCGCCGATTACCTTTGTGACGAGACCCTCCTCCCCCAGGTGATTGAGCTGCCGCTCCTTGCCGTCGCCTTGACCAGCCGCGTAGAGAAGGGTCAGGTCCTTGGGGTGTCCGCTGCTGAGGTAGGATTCCTGAATGGCCTTACTGATCTCCTCTGCGTGTACGGCGCCAACGAACCCCGCAAAGGCCAAAGTATGGCCGTCTTTCATATAAGTATGGACTGCTTCGGTGGCCGTCATCGTTTTTACCATGTGCATCATCCTTTCTCCTGGGTTTTGCCTAGGTGCGTTTCGATATTGGAAGAAACCTGAGGGGGAGATTGACGGTTAAAGCATACACGGGAAAGCGTAATTTTGTAAAATGCCCTTTTGTATGGCAGTCCATAACTGAAAATAATAGATAATACAAAAATACAAAAAGCATTCAAAAATAATTGTGCATAAATCACATAATTATTACTGAGGTGTATGGGACGATGCATCCAGGTTATGGTTTTGGATAAAGCTCAAAAAAATGCAAAATAATTTTGGTCGTTTTGTTGCTCGTCAAGTGAAAGCTTTTCTTATACAATACATTTTAGGGGAAGAAGCACGTTGGTTCGGTTACGATAGGAGGTTTTCCGTGGAAATTCATCATCTAAGGTATTTCGTGGAAATTGCCCGAAACAAGAGCTTTACTCGGGCCGCAGAGCAGCTTTATATTACCCAGCCCATGCTGACCCGGGTGATCAAACAATTGGAAGAGGAGCTGGATGCTAAGCTGATTGAGCGGACTAGCAAGAGCTTCCGGCTGACTGACGTGGGGGAGGCGTTCTACCTTCAGGCCCAGGACCTGCTATTGCGCTACAATGATTTATACCGGACCATTGACGATGTCAGATCGGTTCGCAGCGGCGAGGTACGCCTGAGCACGCCGGGGGTGCTGCTGGATATGTATTTTGCTCCGCTGCTGGCGCAGTTTCGAAATAAATTTCCCGGTATTGACATTAATATTGTGGAGGAGGGCTCTAAGCTAGTCGTAAAAGCCGTACTGTCCAACCAGGCGGATTTGGGAATGGTTATGCTGCCTGTCGAGCATTCCTCCCAATTCGAGACCACGGTGGTGGTACGGGATCAGGTCCGGCTGATGGTGGGCAAGGGACACCGGCTGGCCGGCTGCGGCCAGGTCCATATTCGGGAACTAAAAGAAGAGCGGTTTATTACATTTGGTGACACAGCCACGCTGCATGACCAATTCATCCATTTGTGCGAAGAACATAATTTCTATCCACATGTAGCCTATAAAAGTTTGATGCCGCACTTCACAGCGGAACTGCTGGCCTCCAGCGACTGCGTGGCAGTCATGCCGGGCCCTGTGATTCAGAGATACCGCACCGATGAATTGGCCGTGCTTTCGCTTGAACAGAGTCTTCCTTGGGAAATTGCCGTCATTCACCGCAAGGAGTGCTACCAATCCTATGCCTCCAACAAGCTCCGGGAGTTCATCTGCGACTACTTTGCCGCCCTCCAGAAGGCCGCAGTCCCTGTTGTCGGAACGCCCGCGCCGCGGGAGGGGCAGAACATTTTTTCCGGTGTTTGCGATTGACAAAAAGGGGAAGAAAGGGTATTATACCCTAGAGAAGTTCTCGTGCAAAAATATTTTGTGAGAGGACGACTTGTGGCTGCCCAAGCCCGGGCCTGACTCCGGCCGCCACTTTTCCCCCAAAGACCAGAGCGCGGCACCGGACAGGGAGACAATCACCGATTCAGCCATCGGCCCGCACCGTGCCGACGGGCCTATGCCCGCCGGCCTGCAGGGCCTGCGGGGACCGGGCGCCGCTTTTATCGTTTACACATGGATCAGGAGAGAGGCCGGCACGGGTGGTCCGGACCGGAGCCGAGCGTTGGAAGGCGGTATTGCATGGATATCAGAGAGTGTATCAATTATTTGCTGACAACGGCGCAGCATCAGGTGTTTCAGCTTTTGTCCTCCAAGCTGGCGCCCTACGGCATCACGCCGGGTCAGTATGGTGTGCTCAACTGCCTTTGGCGCAAGGAGGCCGTGAACCCCAAGGAGATGGCGCAGATCCTCGGATTAGAGACCTCCACGATCTCCGGTGTGCTGGACCGGATGCAGAAGAAGGGGCTGATTGACCGGGTGGTGGACCCCAATGACCGCCGCTGCGTGCAGGTGGTCATCACCCCCATGGGCGCCGCGCTGGAAGAGCCGGTGCTGCAGATCATCCAGGAGCTGAACGAGGAGGTGCTGCGGGACTTCTCCCGGGAGGAAGCCGCTACCCTCACCCGCTGTCTGAAGCAGATCGCGGAAAAAATCTGATGGATGCCCGCCGGCAAGCCGGCGGGCGTTTTTGCATCAGCCATTTTATTCACAGGTTTTTTACAACTCGTTCAAAGTCTATCCAATCTTTTCCCCGGCGGGTGTGGTATCCTGTAATCACAACAGAACAGAAGCGCAAAGCCGGATGCAACACAGTGTGCTGTGTTCATATATACATTCAATTACACCTCTCACTCCTCCTCTCTCTCTTTCCAAACGCAAAGGGCCCGCCGTCCGGCGGGCCCTTTGTTGCTTCTTTTGGACCGGAGGTGTACGTGTCCGTCCCATTCCTCCGTCCGGCCCGGCAGGGGCGGGAGGGGAGAACGATGACCATCATCAAGCTGGAGCCGGTCAACGGCGTCCATCCGGTAGAGCGGCAGTCTCACCGCACATCCAACTGGATGGGAGAGGGGTGGGCAGAGGTGCCCGAGCACCTGGCGGAGCAGGCGTTCGCCTGCGGCGGCTCCTGTGAGCTGACGCTGGAGGACGGCGTTCTGACCGCCCTCACGGCCGTCCGGCGGCCGGAGGAGCTGGATGCGCCCACGCCGCAGGAGGACGCCGACGCCCTGCTGGTGGACCACGAGTACCGGCTGACGCTGCTGGAGCTGGGGCTTACGGCAGAATAAGAGAAGAGGGGAGGACGAGAGATGCTGTATCGGACGTTAAAGCGCCTCATGGAACGGGGCCAGACCCAGGGCCTGGGGGAGAAGCTGGATGTCTTCTTCGCCGCGGACAAGCTGACCCGGGAGGAATATGAGGAGCTCACCGGCCTGCTGGGCTGAGTGGGGACAATGGAAGGGGCCGGATGCGTGTGCATCCGGCCCCTTCCGCTTTGTGGAATGGAGCGACATGAAAGGGGTTATTTCATGGACTCCACGATGGCGTCGGCCAGGGCGTCCAGCTCGGCGGCCTTGCTCTCGTGGAGAGAAGAGGCCAGAGTGAGCCGTTCGTTGAGGACGGTCATGTTCTTCAGCTCCTCGTCGATGAACTTCTGCATCAGGTCGCCGGACTTGCAGGCCCAGGAGCCGTTTTCAATGAGGGCAAAGGTGCGGTTTTGCAGGTTCAGGGCCTTCATGTCCATCAGCAGGTTGTGCATGACGGGATAGATGCCCAGATTGTAGGTCACCGAAGCCAGGACGATGTGGCTGTATTTGAAGGCCTCGGAGATGAGGTAGGACACATGGGTGTTGGATACGTCGTACAGGGCCACGTCGGTGACGCCGCGCTCGCACAGCTTGGCGGCCAGGGCCTGGGCGGCGGCCTCGGTGTTGCCGTACATAGAGGCGTAGGCCAGCATTACGCCCTGGACCTCGGGCTCATAGCGGCTCCACTTGTCGTACTTGTCGATGAAGTACAGAAAATCCTTTCGCCACACAGGGCCATGGAGGGGACAGATAAATTTGATCTGGTCCAGGATGCCGCCGGCCTTTTTCAGCAGAAGCTGGATGTGGGGGCCGTACTTGCCCACGATGTTGGTGAGATACCTTCTCGCCTCGTCGATCCAGTCCCGGTCAAAGTTGACCTCGTCGGCAAAGAGCTTGCCGTCCAGAGCAATGAAGGAACCGAAGGCGTCGGCGGAGAAGAGGGCGCCGTTGGTCACGTCAAAGGTGACCATGGCTTCGGGCCAGTGGACCATGGGAGCGGCCACAAAGGTGACGGTGTGAGCGCCGAAGGTGTAGGTGTCGCCCTCCTTCACCTCGATGCACTCGTGGCCGTCCACATGGAAGCCGAACTGCCGCATGAGCAGGAAGGCCTTTTCGGTGGAGATGATCTTCACCTGGGGATAGCGCAGGAGGATCTCCTCGATGGAGGCGCCGTGGTCGGGCTCCATGTGGTTGATGACCAAATAGTCCAGGGGCTTGCCGTCCAGCAGATAGGCGATGTTCTCCAGAAGCTGGCGGCAGGCGGACCAGTCCACCGTGTCGAAGAGGACGCTCTTCTCATCCAGCAGGAGATAGGCGTTGTAGGAGACTCCCCGGGGAATGGGGTGGATGTTCTCAAACAGGTGGAGACGATGGTCGTTGGCGCCCACCCAGTAGAGGTGGTCGGTGACGGTTCTCACGCAATGCATAATTCTTCCTCCTTCCAGACGTTACGCTTCGATGAACTGATCTTTGCCCTCGGCGCACTCGGGACAGACCCAGTCCTCGGGCAGCTTTTCGAACAGGGTGCCGGGGGCGATCTCGGCGTCCTCGTCGCCCAGCTCGGGGATGTACTCATAGCCGCAGCCGCCGCAGACGTACCGCTTGCCGATGGGCTCGGGCTTGGGGGGCTGGGGCCGCTTCATCTTGACCATGGGGGGCGCGGGCTGCTTCTCGCCGCAGTCCAGCGCGGCGGTGAGCAGCGGCAGGATTTCGTTCACATCCCCCACGATGCCGTAGTCGCAGTTCTTGAAGATGGGGGCGCCGGCATTCTTGTTGACAGCCACGATGGTGGAGGCGTCCCGGATGCCCTTCAGGTGCTGGATGGCGCCGGAGATGCCGCAGGCGATGTAGAGGTTCCCGGTAAATTTCTGGCCGGACATGCCCACATAGCGGTCCAGGGGGACGTATTTGAGGGTCTCGGCCACCGGGCGGGAGGAGCCCACTGCGGCGCCGGCGGCCTTGGCCAGGGCCTCAACAAGCTTCATGTTCTTCTTCTCGCCGATGCCCTTGCCCGCGGAGACCACCCGCTCCGCCTGAGGGATGGGGGTGTCCAGGGGGATGCCCACGGCAAAGTCGTGGCCGTCCTTTTTCAGGTGCTCCACCAGAGCGGCCACCTGCTCGGCGGGGGTGCCGTCCCGGAGGATCAGCTTCTTGCGCACCCCGGTGACGGGGGCGGGCTTCTTGGGGCGGCTGGAGGAGCCGCCCTCGCTCTTGGGGGGCTTGCCCAGGATATGGGAGGCGATGACCACCCGCTGGATCTCGTTGGTGCCCTCGTAGATGGTGGTGATCTTGGCGTCGCGGTAGGCCCGCTCCACATCCATTCCCTTCATGAAGCCCGCGCCGCCGTAGATCTGCATGGCGTCGTTGGTGACCTCCAAGGCGATGTCGGAGGCGTACATCTTGGCCATGGCGGCCTCCATGGCGTAGCTCTCATGGTGTTCCTTCAGCTCGGCGGCGGAGTAGACCAGCATCCGGGCGCAGCGCAGCTTGGTGGCCATGTCAGCCAGCTTGAAGGAGATGGCCTGCTGGAAACCCACGGGCTTGCCAAACTGGATGCGCTCCCGGGCGTACTCCAGGGCGTTTTCATAGGCGCCCTGTGCGATCCCCAGCGCCTGGGAGGCGATGCCGATGCGGCCGCCGTCCAGGGTGGACATGGCGATCTTGAAGCCGTCGCCCTCCTTGCCCAGCAGGTTCTCTCGGGGTACCTTCACGTCGTTGAAGATGAGCTCGGCGGTGGAGGAAGAGCGGATGCCCATCTTGTCGTAGTGGTCACCGAATTCGAAGCCCTTCCAGCCCTTTTCCACGATGAAGGCCGAGATGCCCCGGGTGCCGATGTCCGGCGTGGTGACGGCAAAAACCACATAGGTGTCCGCCTTGGGGGCGTTGGTGATGAAGATCTTGCCGCCGTTGAGGACGTAGTGATCCCCCTTGAGGACGGCGGTGGTCTCGGTGCCGCCGGCGTCGGAGCCGGCGTTGGGCTCGGTGAGGCCAAAGGCGCCGATCTTCTCGCCCTTGACCAAGGGCACCAGGTATTTCTGCTTCTGCTCCTCGGTGCCGTAGGCAAAGATGGGCCAGGAACCCAGGGACACGTGGGCGGACAGAATGACGCCGGTGCCGCCGTCCACCCGGGAAAGCTCCTCCACGGCGATGGCGTAGCTCAGCACGTCCAGGCCGGCTCCGCCGTATTCCTTGGGGTAGGGGATGCCCATGAGCCCCAGCTCGGCCAGCTTCTTCACGGCCTCATCCGGGAACTCGTTCTGCTGGTCCAGCAGGAAAGCGATGGGCTTGACCTCGTTTTCCGCAAACTGCCGGACCTTGGCCCGCAGGGCCTCATGCGCGTCTGTGGTCTTGAAAAACATGTGATTGCCTCCTTTGATATAAGATGGGTGGAAGGGAAGGACAGGTGCAGGCGGAGGAGAGACCGGGGTTTACAGATAATTAATAATAAGAATCATTATTTTTCCTGTTTTCATATTAACATAGGGGAATTTAACTGTCAACTACTTTTGGAAAAATTTTCGTGCGGTCAAACGGAAGAAGAGGGCGGCCTCCGATGAGGCCGCCCTCTTTTGATGGACGGATGTATGTGCAAAGGTCAGCTCAGCAGGGTGTTCAGGTCGGCCTCCGGCGTGGTGATGGGGGCGATACCGAACTGCTCCACCAGGTAGTTGAGCACGTTGGGAGAGAGGAAGGCGGGGAGGGAGGGGCCTAGGCGGATGTTGCGGATGCCCAGGTGCAGCAGGGTCAGCAGGATACAGACAGCCTTCTGCTCATACCAGGAGAGCACGTAGGACAGCGGCAGGTCGTTGACGCCGCAGCCAAAGGCGTCGGCCAGGGCCACCGCTACCTGAATGGCGCCGTAGGCGTCGTTGCACTGGCCCATGTCCATGAGGCGGGGCAACCCGCCGATGGAGCCCAGGTCCAGATCGTTGAAGCGGTATTTGCCGCAGGCCAGGGTCAGCACCACCGTGTCGGGGGGCGTCTGGCGGACGAAGTCGGTGTAGTAGTTGCGCCCGGGCTTGGCCCCGTCGCAGCCCGCTACCAGGAAAAAGTGCCGGATGGCGCCGCTTTTCACGGCCTCCACTACCTGGTCGGCCAGGGAGAGGATCGCGCCGTGGCTGAAGCCGGTGACCACCTGGGTGCCGCCGTTGATGCCGGTAAACACCTGGTCCGTGGGATAACCGCCCAGGGCCAGCGCCTTTTCGATGACCGGAGTGAAGTCCTTGTCCTCCCCGATATGGACGACATCGGGGAAGGCCACCACCTCCGTGGTAAAGACCCGGTCGGCGTAGCTGGGCTTGGGGGGCATCAGGCAGTTGGTGGTAAACAGGATGGGGGCGGGCAGGTCAGCAAATTCCTTCTGCTGGTTCTGCCACGCGGTGCCGAAGTTACCCTTCAGATGGGGGTAAGCGTGCAGCCTCGGGTAGGCGTGAGCGGGCAGCATCTCGCCGTGGGTATAGACATGGATCCCTTTGTCCCGTGTCTGCTCCAAAAGCAGCTCCAGGTCCTTCAGATCGTGGCCGGTCACCACGATAAAGGGGCCCTTCTCCACGGTCAGAGGCACCGTGGTGGGCGTGGGGATGCCGTAGCTCCCGGTGTTGGCCCGGTCCAGCAGGGCCATGCACTTCAGGTTGATCTCTCCCACCTTCATGACCACGGGCAGCAACTCCTCCATGCCGGCCTCCCGGTCGCCCACGGCCCGCAGGCCCTCAAAAAAGAAGGCGTCCACCTGCTCGTCCAGGTAGCCCAGCATCCGCGCATGGTAGGCATAGGCCGCCATACCGCGCAGTCCGAAGAGGATGAGGGATTTGAGGGAGCGGACGTCCTCATCCTCCGTCCACAGCCGCAGGGGCTCGCCGGAGGCGGCGCAGTCCGTCCCGGAGGCCCCGGTGCGCAGGGCGTTGACCCGGCTGGTCAGGGTCGCTACGCTCACCCCGTCGAAGCTGACATTGGTCACGGTGGTAAACAGGCCTTCCAGCATAACGCGCCGCTGCTCGTCGCTGGGAGTCTGGCCGGCCAGGTCCAGGGACAGGCCGATCAGTGCCCGGGTGAGGTCATCCTGGGCGTTGGCGACGGCAGCGGTCTTGCCGCAGACGCCTGCCCGGCCGGTGCAGCCTGCGCACCCGGCCGTCTGTTCACACTGGAAGCAAAACATTTCATTTGTCATTGAAATACACTCCTTTAATCTTGAGATGCAGAGGGATTGAAATCCGATCTCTTGTGTTTCTGGCTGTATTATAGTATATTAATTGCAACCAGTCGGTTGATTTTTCAACGGAGATGATTTTTTGGAGCTCTTTTTACCGATTATGAGGACCTCGCCCCTCTTTGCCGGGATGGAGGAGGAGGAGATCCGGGCCATTCTCGGATGCCTGGACGCCCGGGTGGAGCGCTATCCCAAGGGGGCGTATCTGCTCCGGGTGGGCGATACGGTGGAGTCCGTCGGGCTGCTCCTGGCCGGCGGGGCTCTGGTGACCCAGGAGAGCTTTTGGGGGAGCCGCAACATTATGGCGCGCATCGGACCGGGGCAGTTGTTTGCCGAGGCCTTTGCCTGTTCGCCCGGCGCGGTGCTCAACATCGCAGTGGCAGCCGAGGCTCCCTGCACCGTGCTCTTCCTGAACGTCCGGCGCATCCTAACCATGTGTCCCACCACCTGCGCCCACCACAGCCGTATGATCCGCAACCTGCTCTCTGACCTGGCCGGAAAGAACCTGCGCTTTACGGAGAAGCTCACCCACATGGGGCAGCGCACCACCCGGGAAAAGCTGCTGTCCTATCTGTCGGCGGAGGCGCAGCGGTGCGGCGATGCGGAATTTGACATTCCCTATTCCCGGCAGCAACTGGCCGACTACCTCTCGGTGGAACGGAGCGGCCTTTCCGCCGAGCTGTGTCGGATGCGGGATGAGGGGATTCTGGCGTTCCACAAAAACCACTTCCAACTGCTGGCAACGCCATAGAAAAAACCCCTGTAACCGTAGTGTTACTTCTCATAGGTACAATTTGTGAACCATGGGTATAACGCTGGTACGGGACAAACAAAAATCCACGAGTGATCAAACGGATCGCTCGTGGATTTTTTGTTAGGGTATTACCGCATAATTCAACGCGTGCGGATTGGCGCGAGAATTTGTGCCTCAAAAAGGCGCAAAACCGCAGGAATACTTTGTGTATTGCAAGGTATTGCAACGCATTTGTGGGGCAAATTGGCCGCCAAGACGTGTGTGGGGAATTGTGCGGTGATGCCTTAGTTTGGAACCTGTATTCACAAGCGGCTGAGGATGTGCCGCTTCCTGCCCTTCGCTTTTTCCACCGTCTATCCCGCGTTCCTTTGCCACACCGGTCACTTTGACGTTCAGGGAATCAAGGAGCGCATCGCTCGGCTCCGCTTTACGCCCGGCTCGCTCCCGGGATATTTTCACCAGATGCCGCAGGGTCTTCTCCCACAGCCCGCTCAGACGGGTCCGCCGTAGAAGCGGTGTATGGTCGAAAAGGATGGAAACCTTACTGCCTGGCTCGCCTTTTGTGAATACAGGTTCTTAGTTCAGAACGATAGCATTGACTGCTTCGATCAGATCTACCACATCACTGCGAGGTACTAATGCGAAGGTCTCGCCGTCCACCACGGCAAGGCAGTCCTCGCCGTCATGGCGATACAGCTCAATGTCCACCTTGGGGTGATTCTCGTTGTCCAGATGGACAGTCAGGCGGATCTCCTCTTTCCCAGTGGGGTCGTCGGAGAGGAAGTCACTGGAATATTCCGCATCCAGAGTTTCCAGAGCATCCTGGAGGGCGTCGATCGCAACCTCATCCTCCTGATACTTCCAGATGCGCTCATCATCCTTCTCGCCGTCCACGGCGATGGTGTAGTCAGAACCCTCCAGAGTAACGTCGATCTGGTAGATGTCCTCAAAGTCAGCAGGCAGAACCTCGCGGTGGCGCAGCTCGTTGTAGGAAACGGCTCTCAGGCGGTTGCTGTTGTACTCGGAGACCTTATAAACGATTTGGGACTCACCGATACGGACATAGGCGGTGACATCCTCTGCTTCTTCGCCATTCGCCTTGGCCTCCTCAGCGGCAGCCAGTTCTTCGGGGTTGCGGCTGATGGACAGCACAAAGGTATCGGAGCTCTCCTTTCCACCCTCATCCTCGTTGGTGTAGTCCACCGTGACGGTCAATTCAGGCTCGACCAGATTGTAGGACTCCAGTTCCTCCTCCGTGACATGGTAAGTCACATAATCGGTAGGATTAAGGGTGGTAAGGGATTCCAGCCAGTTATCGACCCGATCGGTGTCAAGGGGCAGAATTTCCCCGTCCTTCTCGGTGAAGTAAACATCGTCCGCGCAATAGGTGGCGGCGCTTTCCTCTTCATAAAAGATGGTGTAGTTTTCCGCACCCTCAAACTTGATCTGGGTCACCTGGTCATAGGCCAGGTCTTCGTCATGCTTGATCATGTCCTTCAGCGTGGCATCAAACTGATCCAGCGGGTCAACTTTTGCCAGATACACGTTGCCGTCCCCAATGGAAACATAGCGTTCCTCGTCCATGTTGCTAAAATCGCCCAATTCAATCTCATAGGACTGATCCTCCGTGGCAAAATGGATGGTGCACACAGGATCGTCCAGACCGTACATGCCGTAATCGGTGACTTGTTCAATGACGAAGGACACGCCAAAAGATTCGAATTGCTCCAGCATTTCGTGGATGGTATTCTCATCCACCGGGAATGCCTCATCTTCATCATAGAGCCAGGTCTCGTCCTTATGGAAGGCCAAAGAGGTCTCTCCGTACTCCCAACTCAGGGATTGGACATCATCGCTGGAAACTTGCAGCACGATCTCGCCGGTGGCTTTGATCTGTTCCCTTTCTTCTTTCGTCTGGGTCACCGCAAAGGTGGCGATGCAGGCAACCACCAGAATGCCCAGCATCGCGTAAAGCCGTTTAGACCGTTTCATGTTGCACCTTCTTTCGATTTAGAATGACGCAGATGCCCACACCCAGATAGGTCAGCGGGAACACACCGATCATCAGGACCTTCAGCAAGGAGGAGGTGGAATCGCTGATGGTCAGATAGTTGTAATTGAGGGATTTGCTGCGGATGGCCATGGCCTCGCTCTCGCCGATCAGGTCTGACAGGGCGTTTATAGCCATGTCCATGTTGGCACCGGAGGAATAGGCATTATACCTTTCGTTCAGAAATTCGTCCGAGGTGAACCAGTGAATCTGGCCACCGCTGTTATCATCAATGGAAACGGCCACGGAGAAGGGACCTTCAATGTCACCCTCCTCCCGCTCATAGGTGGAAAAGCTATCTCCGGCCAGTTTGCTGAAAGATTTGCTGAAAGAATTGTACGAGGTCGTAAGCAGTTGCGTAACAGTTCCCTTACTGGTGCTTCCATCCACGGTCAGGCCCAGGGAAATGGGCATGATAGCGTAATAGTTTTCTTCGATCAGAGGATCGGTGATGTGGCTACTGGCCATATCAGGCATCAACACATAAGGGACGCCGAACGCATAGTGTTTCCGGTCATTATCCACTACGATGCCCTCATTGGCGGTAACGCCGTAATCACCCAGCAGGCTGTACAGGTTTTCCAGAATCCCTTCCTTCACAGCGCCTGCCATCACCAGCAGTTTGCCGCCGTCTGCCACATAGTCAGCCAGCATGTCTTTTTCTTCCACGGAGAGATCGCTTTCAGGGGCATAGATCACGATACAGTCGGCCTCCTCGGGGATCTCATCTACCGTCAGCAGGGACAATGTGTTGGTCTCCATGTTTTCCTTTTCAATCTGCTCGGCAAAAGACGCGGGCAGCTCCGCCTCACCATGACCCTCCAGAATATAGACCTGGGGGTATTCCTCGCTGGTCACATAGTCAATGGCGGAAGTAATAGCACCTTCACCGTCGAAGTCAGAGGCATTGTAGGTGCCGGAGTAAATGTTGATTTCACCCAGATAGATGTCATCAATGCCGATATAGCGATGCTTGTCACCGCACTCTACGACCAGGCTGTTGTTCTGGACCACCTCATCGGTGTACTGCTCGGCAAAGGCGGGATACACGTCTGGATTCTTTTTCACCACTGCAATGTGGTCGGACAGGCTCTGGTATTTGCCCAGCAGATTTTCGATGACCGGATCCTCTGCGCCGGACTGGACGATCCAATAGATGCTCACATCCTGCTCCAGGGCGTTGACCACCGCCTTGGTATTGCTGGTAATGGAATAGAGCTGAGAGGAACTGATATCGTATCTGGTCAGATGGGTGGGAAGGGCGGACACAAAGATATTGACGACTACCAGGATGGCCAGCACTACGGCGGTGACAGCCAGAGAGTACGAGCCGCCTTTCGTTGCTTGACGGTTTCGCTCGCTGTTTCCGGAGGATAGGAGGTTTTTCAGTTGATTCATCAATTGTACCTCCGTTTCTCCAGGGACTGGACGGACAGGAACAGGAAGAAGACAATAATGGTCAGGTAATATACAATACCCGTCACGTCAAAGACGCCGTTTACAAATACATAGAACCGCTCAAAGAGGGAAAGGGTGGTCATGATGATGGGCAGCAGCCCTTCAAATTTGGTGTGGTCCACCCAATAGGCGATCAGCATAGCAGCGTACAGGGCAATGCAGATAGTCCATACCATTGGATTGTTTTTAGTCAGATGCTTGATGATAAAGCCCAGGGCAACGATCAGAGCCGCAAGGGCAACCAAGCTGCCGAAGGCGGTGGAAGATACGGATTGAGACAGGCTGACACTGTAATAGTTCAGCAGGATCACTGCAATGCCGATTCCGGCGGCAAATCCCTGATTCTCCGTCAGAGAGGAGATGAACACGCCCAGAGCGATGAGTGCCGCCCCCAGAATGAAAAAGGCCAGAATAGAGCCGTAGGCGGTCAACAGGTACACATCGCCGTACTGGGAGAAGATCAGAGGGTACAGGCTAATGATGGCCAGCGGGATCAAATATACGACCAGCAGGGCCAGATACTTGCCCAGAACGACTTGCGTGGTAGTGATGGGCAGAGAGTAGAGCAGTTGGTCGGTTTTTTGCTTACGTTCTTCCGCAATGACGCGCATGGTCAGAATGGGGACAATGACCACGAAAACCAGACAGCTAAAGCCCAGAACAAACTCGAAGTTACTGACTGCCGCCTGCAGGTTATAGAGAACGGAACCGATGCCGATGAAAAGCAGCAAAAAGGCGCCGAACACATAGGCGGTCAGGGAGCGAAAGTAGGTCCGCAACTCGTGTTTCAATACTGCAATCATGCTTCCTCCACCTCGCTTTCGTGTGTCTCATCATGAGTGGCAACCTGCGTATCAGGCTCCACCTCGGACAGCTCAATGAAAATGTCCTCCAGTGTACCCTTTTTCAGGCTCATCTCCAAGATCACATTTTTGCTCTTCGTAAAGGCCAGAAACACATCACGGGACAGATCGTAAATGTTGTTGTGGTCGGTCTTAATACGGGCGACCGTCCACTTTTCCGCCACGATTCCCGTGGTTACCTCGGTGATATGGTCCACGCTGCTGAGGATCTCGCGCAGTTCGTCCTCTGTCGCATCAGTGGTTAAGGTGATCTCGTTGGACGAGAGCAGCGTCTTTTCCAGCTTCTGCGGGTCATCAAAGGCTACCAGCTTGCCATGAGCGATCATCAGGATCTGGTCACAGATGGCCTGCACCTCGGAGAGAATGTGGGAACTGAAGATAACGGTATGGGTCTTGCCCAGCTCCTTGATAAGGTCACGGATCTCAATGATTTGAATGGGGTCGAGGCCTACGGTGGGCTCGTCCAGAATAATGACCTTGGGATTACCCAACAGCGCCTGGGCGATGCCCACGCGCTGTTGGTACCCCTTGGAGAGGGCGGAGATACGGCGGTGCTTCATATGTTCGATCTTGGTCAGACCGATGACCGTGTCGATCTGCCGGTTCAGCTCCTCGCCCCGCAGCCCCTTGGCCTCACCCACAAAGGTGAGATACTCCAAGGGCGTCTCATTCATATACAGCGGGGGATGCTCCGGCAGATAGCCGATCAGCTTCTTGGCCTTGTCCGGTTCATCGAAGATGTCGTATCCATCAATCCGCACATGGCCCGCCGTTGCCGACAGGCAGCCTGTCATGATGTTCATGGTGGTGGACTTACCTGCGCCATTGGGGCCCAGGAAGCCATAGACGTGGCCCTCTCCGATCTCAAAAGATAGGTCGTCCACAGCCGTGAAATCACCATAACATTTTGTCAAGTGTTCAACTGATATCATAATGGACCTCCTTCATGCTGATTTGCTGTCCGAGTAATTTCTCGTTTGAAAGTCAGACGAAGCACTGATTGATTCATTGTAACATCCGAAACTGAGCCATCTCTGAAATTTTCATTGGCCCGAAACAAAAAGTGGATGCGGACTGCACTCATTCAGCCCGCTCCCACTTTTTATGGTTTTACTGATGTAGTTGGCAATTGAATCAAGAAAGTATTGACGCCATCTTTGCTCTCCGCCCAGATCTTGCCCCGGTGGGCCTGTACGATACCCTCTGCTATGGAGAGGCCCAGGCCGTAGCTGCCCGTCCGCTCCCGGGCGGCGTCGGCCCGGTAGAACCGCTTGAAAATGTTTTTCAGTTCTTGGCCGGACAAGGCCTTGCCCTCGTTTGCCACTGTCAGCAGACAGCTCTTTTTACCTTGCTGCCGCAGTGTCACGCGAGTATGGCCGTGTTCGACGCCGTATTTCTGTGCGTTGTCCAGTAGAATATTCACAACTTGAATCAGATGCGGTTGGCTTCCCTGAACCCAAATGTCATCCTGAACCACGCTGTCCAGTTCCATCCCCTGCTCATAGAAAATAGGAGCAAAGGGCAGGAGGGCATTGGTAACCGTATGGCTTAGATCAACGGCAGAAAACTGCATGGCGCCGATACCCTGATCCACCTGCGCAGAGTTGAGCAGCTTGGTGACCAGATCTTTCATCTGCTGCGAAACCGTCAAAATACTTGCTGTCATTCGTTTCCGCAGTTCCGGATCTTCGACGTTTTCTGCCAGCATCTGAGCGTTGCTGAGGATCACGGTTAGAGGTGTTTTCAGTTCATGGGATGCGTTGGCCACGAACTGACGCTGCTGCTCCCATGCCACCGCCACTGGCTTCACCGCCCAACGTGCCAGCAGGATGCTGATCATCAAAAAGATGATAAAGCTGGCTGCGCCGATAAGCAGGCAATTTTGCAACAGATTGTTAATTGTGTTGATTTCGCTGGACATATCCGCAAACACAATGCACTGCATGGTGGGTGTTACCACCCGGACATAGCGCAGACCATAGTCGGACAATACTCCGGTTTTCTGCACAGAGGACAGGGAGATCAGTTCATTCAGCAAGGCCCGGTCAGTCAGATCGTAATATCCGCCGCCGGAGGCCAGCAACTCTCCGCCGGGGCCAAGCTGGAGCGCGAAATATGGTAGCCGAACGCCGGAAGCGCCTTTGCCGGGAATGCCGAGTTGAAGCGGATCAAGCGCCACGGACTGCATCATTTCAATACTCTCTTTTTCCATGCTAACGCTGGTAAAGTGGAGAACGAGGCCAAAAATCACACAGAGCATAATAGTCACAATGGTCATATTGATACAGACGAATTTGATGCGCAGCCGTTTAATCATGTCTCCGTCACCTCCAGATGATACCCCAACAACCGGATGGACTCGATCTTCAAATTCGAGCCAATGCTTTTCAGTTTCTTTCGCAGGAATCCCACATAGGCCTCTACATTGTTTTCTGTGGCGTTGGACTCATATCCCCACACCTGTGTCAGCAATACGTCCTTGCGGATGCTGCGGCTTTGGAACTGCATCAGGCGGCGCATCACATCAAATTCCTTCTTAGAAAGGCGGATACTGTTTTTCTCTGTACTGAGCATATATCCAGTCAGATCCAGCGTGGTATTTCCGTATCGGAGCATGTCCACCTGATCTCCTTTGCGGCGCAGGAGGGCATTGATGCAGGCCAGCAGCTCCATGTTGTCAAAAGGCTTGGTTAGGTAATAGTCCGCTCCGGCGTTTAATCCTTCAATACGATCCTGCGTTTCACTTTTGGCGGTCAGCATCAGGATAGGCGTTGTGACACGGCGATGACGCACCTGCCTTGCAACCTGATACCCATTGAGTTTGGGCATCATCACATCCATGATGAGTAAGTCGTAAATGCCGGTTTCGGCGTATTCCGTGCCGTCCTCGCCATCATAGACCACTTCCACATCAAAGCCTTTGATTTCCAACAAAGTCTGCAAGGCTTCGGCCAACAACTTATCGTCTTCTATAATCAATATCTTCATTTGGATGCTCCTTGCTTGTCAGAAGATGTATTTTATCGACATTATAGTACATCCGTTGGCTGAAACATCTCTGAAAAAGAAAGTTTTACAAACCGTTCACAAAACTTGGCGTTAGTGTTTCAGAGATGGTTCAGTCCCTCGAGTTATGCTGACAATCGTAAGCAACACATCCATTTCACCACAAAGGAGGAACCCATTTTGAACGGAGTATTGCTTGGCATAATCTTGTGTGCCATTTTTCTGACCGGGATTTTTACCGCCAGTTCCGCTGACACCACGGCAGATGTTTTCCCGTCAGAAGTGCAAACAATAGAAACGGCCACAGCAGATGCAGCTATCTCTACGAATACCGCAATCGAACTGTAAGCCATCTTTGAGAAACACGGAGGTACATTTGGGTAGAAGAAAAAAGATCATTACCAACACCAGCACCGACATTCCCCAGCACTAGATTGAGGCGATAGCCCGCTGCATCTTGCCGGACATTCTCGCTTTTTATGAGAGTGAGGAAGGCCAGCGGGAGTTTGCTGAATGGAAGAAACAAAGGGAAGCGGAGAAGCAGGAGGCCAAAACGGAATAAGGACATAGCAAAGGCGGGGTGTCACCACATTCGGATGACGCCCTGCCTTTTTTGCGTCTATATGGTTTTCTTCTTTTTCCGTGGCCCTCTTGGCTTGGAGGTGGGCTTGCGCTTCACTCCATTGGGAAAATAGGTGTTCTCATAACGGTCAAAGAAAACAGATAATCCGAACCCGTCTCCTATATCCTATAGGAAGCAAGTTCGGATTATCATTGTTTGCCTATGTTTGCCGAAAAAGATGTAGAAGAAAAGCCCTGCGCAAAACCAGACCGGAACCCAGCACAGCAGATCTGGTTTGGACTCGGGTGCGGAACTGGGGCCGTGGCCGTATACTGTCAGAAAACGAGAGATCGGGGGGCGTCCCTGCGGCGGACAACCTTGCTTGCAGGTACAGCGAAACAGCAAACACCACCACACCCTATATCAAGCCGTATGACACCACGGTGGCGCTTTGCGGGGAACCCTCTGCCGCATGCTGTCAAGCGCCGCTTTCCGAAGCCTCTGCCGGACTGGTCGCCCACATGCTTTCCGCTTCCAGCCAGGCGTGGACCGTGTCGAAAATCAGCTTGTCCGGATCGTCCTTGTGGCAGAATCTTGCCCAATACTCCTCGCCGGCGTGGTAAATATGCACCCAAGGAGAATTGTTGTAGAAGTACAGCCATATTCCCATTTCAGGCAGGCAAAGGGTAACCGGATCTCCCTCCAATGTCTCCGCCCCCTCCGGCTTTTCCCCGAAAAACGTCTCTGTAAACTCCTCCGGGCAATAATCCTCCAGCGCCATGACATAGGAGACGTAGTCCGGATCCCCTTTCCCGTCAGGCTCTATGTGCGTCCCGTCGTGATACCAGGAGAACCAAAGCTGCTGTGTATCCGCCATCAGCCCCGCCACGGCGGCGTCCCATTCCGTCCTTCCCGGCGTGTAAGCCTCCGCGTTCAAAACATGAGAGCTTTCGTCCAGGCGAAAACTGAGGAGCATGGCTTCTTGAAGGCACTTTTCTTCTTCGCTGGTCTCGCCCACCACCGTTTGAAGCGTAAACTCATAACTTTGGTTCTCACCGTCCGGGGCGAAAAAGTAGATGTAGTCGGCGCTGCCGGCGGGAGGCGTATAGCCTCCGTCGTCATCGTAATAGTAGTCGAAAGGCGGCTCATAATTTGTCTCGTATTTCCATGCGCCCTGCTGCGCACGATACCATTTGGGGTTATTCACCCCCAAGAACTGCTTGCTGACGGAAAAACTGGCGCAATGGGAAGGCGCGTCCCACGTTCCGGCATTGGTCTCCTCCCAGGCGGCAGGCACATGAATTGTCCACCCGTTCCCATGGTAAAGGATAAACTCCATCTCTTCCCCCATAATCGTTTTCCAGACGGATTCCCGGGGCCAGCGGTATCCTTCCAATTCTTCCGCGGCGGCTTTCTGCATGGAAAGCCGCTCCTTTTCCGCCTGCGCGCGCTCCGCTTCCTGCGCGGCGATTTGGGAGGGACTCATCTCCGCGTCAGGAACCGTTTCCGGACCAGCGCATCCGGCGGTGAGAAGAGCAAGTGCCAGCGCCACCGCAACCGCCCTTGGGAAATACTTGCTTTTAATAGTTTCCATATATTAATAATCTCCGTTTTCTTCTTTTGGAAATATCGGTCAACAACAGACGATTCACCCTTTACTACAATGGTATTTTAGCAAAGATTTGTGCGGCCTGCGAGCTCAAAAATACTTTGAATTTCGGGTTGAGACGGTCTGTTTTTTGCTATAAAAATACAAAAACAGGAGATTCGTCACAGAAAAGGAATTTGCTTTATTTGTCCGCTGCCTGCTGGCTCCCCTATCGGGAACTGTGCCCGCCTTGCTTGCACAGATAGGGCCCGCTTCTAAAAAAATAAAACATTAAAACATTGACGGGAGCCTGTCATTTTTGACAAGATCCCGTCAATGTTTGGTGCGGGCATGGGGACTCGAACCCCAACGCATCACTGCACGAGAACCTAAATCTCGCATGTCTACCAATTCCATCATGCCCGCATGGATGAGCGGCCGACAACGGCACAGAGCAAGACAACCGCTCGGGACAGAAAAGACCGAGATGCACTCAATAAATTTTATTTTAGCATTTGCCGTCAAAAAAGTCAATTGCACAACGGGCCAGAAGTTGGTATAATGGCACCACCAAGCAATGATCGCGGCCCGCCGCACCGCGGCAAGCCGCAGTCGGGAGGAACACCTATGAACCGAACGCCACGGGTAGCAGCGGTCCATGACTTGTCCGGACTGGGCCGGTGCTCGCTGTCTGTGATACTGCCTGTCTTATCCGTCATGGGCATCCAGTGCTGCCCCCTGCCCACCGCAGTGCTGTCCGCCCATACGGCCTTCCCGGCGGCGAAGAGCGCCTCGTTTCTGGATCTGACACCGGAGATGGAGCAGGGTACGCGCCACTGGCGGGAGCTGGGCATGGATTTTGACGCCATCTACAGCGGCTTTTTGGGCTCTGCCCGGCAGATCTCCGTCCTGCGCCAGTTTATCCACGACTTCCGCCGGGAGGATACGCTGGTGTTGGTGGACCCCGTTATGGGGGACCACGGCAAGGTCTACCGTACTTACACCCCGGAAATGTGCCGGCTTATGGGGGAACTCGCGGCGCAGGCCGACCTCATCACCCCCAACGCCACGGAGGCCGCCATCCTGCTGGAGGAGGACTACGCCAACGTGCCCACCACTCAGGCGGGCATGGAGAGCTGGCTGGCCCGGCTGTCCCTGGATGGCCGGCGCTCGGTGGTGATCACCGGTGTGAGCTTCGCGCCCAGCACGGTGGGGGCGGCCTGCCTGGACTGCCGCACCGGAAAGATCCGCTTTGCCGTGGCCCGGCAGGAAAAGGGGCAGTTTTCCGGCACGGGAGATCTCTTCGCCTCGGTGGTGCTGGGCTCCATCCTGCGGGGAGAGCAGCTCCCCATCGCCACCAACCGGGCGGTGGAGTTCGTGCAGTCCTGCGCCTCCAGCACACTGGCCGCCGAGACACCCCTGATTGAAGGGGTTCAGTTTGAACCAAAATTGAAGGAGCTTTTGCGGTAAAGGAGAACGCAAGGGGGCGCGGTCGGATGGCCGCGCCCCCTTGCGTCGATTCAGCCCTGCTTACGCTTCTGCATGTGCCAGCAGATCCGCAGCAGAAGCTGGTCCGGGGCCAGATGAGCCCCCAGATGGGCCAGCTTCATGTCCAGGCCGGGGACGATGACCAGCCGGCCCCGAAGCATCCGGTCGATGGCGTATTCCGCCACAGAGGGGCTGGGCAGGCCGCGGATGCTGAAGCGCACGCCGGCCACGTCGTTGAACTCCGTGCGGACGGGGCCGGGGCAGAGGACGCTGATCTTCACCTGACTGCCAGCCCGGCGGAGTTCCTCGGAGATGGCCTCGGACAGCCGGAGGACATAGGCCTTGGAGGCGTAATAGGAGGAGAGCAGGGGGCCGGGCAGAAAGGCCGCCGAGGAGGCCACGTTCAGGATGTGGCCCTTGTTCCGGCGCTTGAAGTCGGGCAGAAACAGCTTGGTGAGGATGTGGGTACACCGGATGTTGATATCCAGCATCGCCAGCTCCTCCTCCAGGTCGGTCTCATCAAAGGGGCCGAAGAGCCCCCTACCTGCGTTGTTGATCAGAATGTCGAGGTCCTGGTCCTTCACCTGCTCATACAGAGCCCTGCAATTGCCCTTTTGGGCCAGATCCAGGGAGATGGTCTGGACCTGCACGGGAAGGGTACGGCCCAGCTCCTCCAGCCGCTCGGTGCGCCGGGCCACCAGAATCAGATCATAGCCCCGCCGGGCCAGGCCGCGGGCCATGTCCCGGCCAATGCCGGAGCTGGCACCGGTGATCAGTGCTTTCATGGGGATCACTCCTTTTCAAGGGGTAGTATACCACATTTGACCCCGCAGCGGACAAAAGCCCGGCATTTTTTCAGGAGCGGCGCAGGCGGAAGAGCTGGGAAACGGGAAGGCCCTGGGCATAGAGGGCGGACAGATAGAGCACGGCGCCGAAGGCCAGACAGACCAAGGCGGCGGGCAGGCCGTCGCAGCCCTGGTCCAGCAGCACCCGGAAGAGCAGATTGATGCACAGGCCCATGAGCAGGGCGGCTAGGCCGGGGGCGGTGATCCAGAGAAAGATCTGGAGCCGGAGGCCGGTGGCCCGGCGGAGGGAGACGGCGCCCAGCACGACCCCAACCAGGGCGCTGATGAGAAAGGCCCACACATAGCCCCGCAGCCCCACGCCCGGGATGCCCACGGTGAGAAAGACGATGACCAGCTCCACCGCGCCGCTGATGAGGGCGTTGCGGGCGGCGGCGGGCTGGCGGCCCACGCCGTTGAGGGAGCAGGAGAGCACCGACTGATAGCAGGAGAGCACCACCCCCACCGACAGGGGAGCCAGGTAGTTTCCCACGGAGCTCTCGCGGAACAGGACGGCGCCCAAGGTGGGCCCCAGCACCACCAGAAAGGCCATGGCGGGCAGCATGAGCACCGAGGTGCCCAGCATGGCCTTGGAGACCCGGCGATGGACCTCGGATCTCCGGCCCAGGGCGGCACTCTCGGCCAGCTTGGGCACCAGCACCAGGCCCAGCGCGGCGATGAAGGCGGTGGGCAGGTTCAGCAGGGGCAGGGACATGCCGAACATGACCCCGAAAGCGGAGATGGCGGCGGAGACCTCCATCCCGCCGGCCACCAGCCGCTGGGGAATGAGGATGGCGCACACCGAGCCCATCAGATTGCCCAGCAGGGCGGTCAGGCCGATGGGTACGGCGATGTGAAGGATGCGGCGGTCCAGGACCCGGCCGGACTCGCCGCGGCCCCGGTCCGGGGGCAGGCGGCGGGTATACCGCCGGTGGAGGAGCGTGAGGGTGCAGGAGGAAAAGACCTCGCAGATCACCATGCCCGCCACAATGAGCCCCACGGTCCGCTCGGGGCTCTGGGGGAGGAAGAGCACCAGCAGCCCCAGCACCGCCACGGTGCGCACCAACTGCTCCAGCATCTCCGTGCATGCGGGAGGACGGATCAGGCCCGAGCCGTAGAAGGCGTGCTTGTGGAGGTTTTCCACCCCGGTGAGGAGAAGGCAGGGTAGAAGAAGCACCAGCCCCAGTCGGGTCCGGGCGTCGCCCAGCAGATAGACGGAGATGGCGTCGGAGAACAGCACCACCGCCAGACAGGGCAGGACCAGCAGGAGGAACAGGGCGGCCAGACACCGCCGGAGCACCTGTCCGGCGGCCCGGAGGTTGCCCAGAGCCTGGTATTCCGAGGTGAGGCTGGACACCGCCGCCGTCAGGCCCACGGCGGTTACGGACAGCAGCACCGAATAGACCGGCATAACGAGCTGATAGAGGCCCATGACCTCCGCACCGATGAGGCGGGAGAGGAGGATACGGTAAATAAAACCCAGAAGCTGGGAAAAAAGTCCGGTGGCCGTCAACAGCAGCGTACCGTAAAGCATGGATGTGCGGCTCAGTTTCAAAAAAGCGCCCCCTTCCTGGCAGAGTATATTCAAGGGGGTCAATGAACATGTGGCGGGACAACTTTAACGCTTTACAACGGCAGGGAAAACGTGGTATCATAGAGCCCTGTAAATCCACCTCCGCAAGGGTGCAGAGAGAGAAGGAAGCGCGCCATGCCTGCCACGTTCATCAATGCGGGGCTCATCCTGCTGGGGAGCCTCATCGGACTGCTGTTCAAAAATTTCATCCCCCCGCGCTTTTCCAGCATCGTCACCCACGCGCTGGGTCTGTGTGTGCTGGGCATCGGGGTTTCCTCCGCCGTAGGCACACAGAACGCCCTGTGCGTCATCGTTTGCATGGTGGTGGGTACCATCCTGGGGGAGGCCCTCCGCATCGAGGACCGGCTGGACTCCGTGGGGGGCGCGCTCCAGCGCAGGCTGATGAAGGCAGGTGGCAGCAGCCGCTTTACGGAGGGATTTATGAATGCCTCCGTCCTGTTCTGTGTGGGGGCGATGGCCATCACGGGTTCCCTCAACGCCGGACTCAACGGGGACTACACCGTTCTGGTGTCCAAGGGGGTCATCGACGGGGTGACCTCCATCACCTATGCCGCCACCTTCGGTGTGGGTACCGCGTTTTCCGTGGTACCGCTGATCCTCTACCAGGGGGGACTGACCCTGCTGGCCAGGTGGGTGGGGCCTTATCTGGCCCCGGCGGTCATCACCGAGATGAGCGCCGTGGGCGGCACCATCATCATGGGCATCGCCATCAACATGCTGGGTCTGGGCCAGGGAAAGATCAAGGTGGGCAATATGCTGCCCGCGATCTTCCTGCCGCTGGCATACCTGCCTCTGGCCGAATGGCTGGGCAGGCTGATGGGGTGACCAAGGCGCTGTGCCGCCTGCCGCGGACCCGTTCTGAGAGGCGGAATAGGTAGCACCAATTTAGTGGTACTACCAATATTTCGCTTTGGTACCGAGTTATGCCTTTCCGCGGAAAATCGGTCATTTCGCACGTTTGAATGGGAGGAATGTGGGTAAAATCCCGCAAAATTCATAGATAGAACACAGATTTTTCATGTTTCCCTCTTGCGTATGCCAGGGAAAACAGCTATACTAAGAGCGGTGTGGGGAGGGGATACCCCAGCACCACTCCGCTTAAAAACGGAGAATCGCAATAAGGAGGCAGCAAAGTATGGGATTCGTGAAATTAGAGCAGCAGGGGCACGTTGGGATTCTGACGATTGACCGTCAGGAGGCTCTGAATGCCCTGAACAGCCAGGTGCTGAGCGATCTGGACGCAGCTCTGGACCAGGTGGAAGCCAACGAGGAAATCTATGTGGTCATCCTCACGGGCGCGGGCCGCAGCTTTGTGGCAGGCGCGGACATCGGAGAGATGAAGCAGTTCTCTTCCATCGACGGCCGGAACTTCGGCATCCACGGCGGCAATGTGTTCCTGAAGCTGGAGAACCTGTCCAAGCCCGTCATCGCGGCGGTGAACGGCTTCGCGCTGGGCGGCGGGTGCGAGATCTCCATGGCCTGCGACATCCGGCTGGCCAGCGAGAAGGCCAAGTTCGGCCAGCCCGAAGTGGGCCTGGGCATCACCCCCGGCTTCGCGGGCACCCAGCGTCTGCCCCGCATCGTGGGGATCTCCAAAGCCATGGAGCTGATTCTGACGGCCAAGGTCATCGGGGCGGAAGAGGCCAAGGCGATCGGTCTGGTCAGCGAGGTGTACCCCGCCGACGAGCTGATGCCCAAGGCCCTGGAGCTGGCCAACGCCATCTGCGCCAACGCACAGATCGCGGTGAAGGAGTCCAAGCGCTGCATCCGCAAGGGCATGCAGACGGACATCTACACCGGCTGCGCCTTCGAGGCGGAGGCCTTCGGCGTGTGCTGCGGTACTGAGGACAAGGACGAGGGCATGGGCGCGTTCCTGGAGAAGCGCAAGGAGAAGAACTTCAAGAATCGGTAAGCACAGCCGGAAAAGAATCGCGAACCCGTTCCATACACATACATAATAGGAGGAAAAGAACATGAAAAAGATTGTTGTCATCGGCGGCGGCACCATGGGCCTGGACATCGCGCAGGTTTTTGCCAAGAAGGGCTTTGATGTAGTGGTCCGCGACATCAACGACGATATCATCAAGGCTTCCGAGGGCCGTCTGAACAAGGGCCTGGATAAGCTGGTGTCCAAGGGCAAGATGGACGAGGCGAAGAAGGCCGACATCCTGGCCCACATGACCTTCACCACCGACCTGAACATGGCCGCGGACGCCGACCTGGTGGTGGAAGCCGCCATTGAGAACCTGGACATCAAGAAGAGCATCTTTGCGGAGCTGGACAAGATCTGCAAGCCGGAGACCATCCTGGCCACCAACACCTCCTCCATCTCCATCACCGCCATTGCCGCGGCCACCAAGCGCCCGGACAAGTTCATCGGCATGCACTTCTTCAACCCCGCCACCGTGATGAAGCTGGTGGAGGTCATCCGGGGCGCTCACACCTCCGACGAGACCTACAAGGCCGTGGCCGACCTGTCCGTGGAGATCGGCAAGGAGCCCGTGGAGGTCAACGAGGCCCCCGGCTTTGTGGTCAACAAGATCCTGATCCCCATGATCAACGAGGCCGCCGACCTGCTGTACACCGGTGTGGCTTCCGCGGAGGGCATCGACACCGCCATGAAGCTGGGCGCCAACCATCCCATGGGCCCCCTGGCTCTGGGCGACCTGATCGGTCTGGACGTCTGCCTGGCCATCATGGACGTGCTGTACAACGAGACCCACGATCCCAAGTACCGCGCCTCCCTGCTGCTGCGCAAGATGGTCCGCGCCGGCACCCTGGGCCGCAAGACCGGCAAGGGCTTCTTCGATTACAGCAAGTAAAAGACTTTCCCTCTGGAAACAAAAACGGGGACCGGACAACTGTCCGGTCCCCGTTTTTTTATGTATATCGCCGCAGTACGTCCTCCAGCAGGAGCGGGCCGATCAGGGAAGTCCCCAGCAGCACGGCCGCCATCGCCTGCACATAGTCGGCATACCAGTTCAGCAGCCAGGGGTCCGCCGGCCCGGTCCACAGACGCAGCAGCAGGGCGGCCAGCAAAAAGATGGTGGTCATACACAGCCCGCGGGTCAGAAGGAACAGAGGCCAGTCGTGCAGCGCCACCCGTTTTCGCAGCCAATGACGCATGTGTTCACCTCCGATGCGGCGCAGGAGCACCGCAGAATCTGCCATCATCATACCAGGGGTGCGGCACAATGGCAAGTTCCAAAATATTCCTTTCGCTCGACATTTTTTGCGATACTTTCCGTATATACCACCATATAATGTAAGCAAGATGTTAAAAGGAGGAGGAAAAACACAAGATGAGGGAGCTGTTTGTAGAGCGCCGAACGGTCCGGGGAGAGGATGGCGTCTCCCACTGCTTTGATTACTATGTCGTAATCGGAGAGATGGAGGTAGCGGAGCATTTTTCCTGTGAGAGCTATGGGGTCAAGGTGGCGGAACAGGGGGGCGACAGCGCCGTCATTCCCAACGTCACGGTCAGCATTTCCCGTATCGACGGACTGATGGAGCTGCTGACGCGCAACACGGTGGGGCCCGCCGCGGTGGGAGACGTGGTGGCCGACTGGCTGTGAGAAAAGGAAAGACGCACTGTTCCGGCTGGTCCGGAGCGGCGTGTCTGATTGTCTGGATGGGTCAGGTGTCCGGCAGCATGAGCTGATAGACCACCTGAGAGGCATCGACCAGGTTTCGGATGGCGATGCGCTCTTGGGTGGTGTGCTCGTGCTCCATGCCACAGGCCAGTACCACGGTCTCGATGCCATGGGCATTAAAGTTGTTGCCGTCGGTGCCGCCGCCCGTGTAGGTGGTCCAGGGTTCGACGCCGGTCCGGCGGCAGGCGTCCATCAGCCGCCGAACATGGGGGTGGTCGTCCGGGAAGCCGTAGCTCTGATAGCTGTGGTGCAGTCGGTACTCCAGCCTGGCCCCGAGGGCGTCGCAGGCCTCCTGCAGGCAGGCCACCATGTGGTTGGCCTGGGCCTTCCGCTTCTCCGGGCTTTTGCTGCGGGTCTCGGCGGCAAAGGTGACGTGGTCCTGGACCACGTTGGTCTCCCCCACGCAGGAGAGCGTGCCGATGTTGGCGGTGGTCTCCTCGTCAATGCGCTGGAGCCGCATCCGGCTCACCGCCACGGCGGCGGCCTGGATGGCGCTGACCCCCTTCTCCGGGTCGGAGCCGGCATGGGCCTTCCGCCCATAGATGTCGGCGTAAATGCGAATCTGACCGGGCGCGCTGGAGACGATCTTACCCACGTCGTTGCTGGCGTCCAGCACCACGCCGTATTTGGCCTTCAGGCGGCCGTAGTCCACGTTGGCCGAGCCGTTGAGGCCGCCCTCCTCCCGGATGGTGAAGAGGATGTCCATGGGGCGGTGGGGGACGCCGCTCTCCAGCAGCGTGCGCAGCGCCTCCAGTATGGCGGCGATGCCGGACTTGTCGTCGGCCCCCAGGATGGTGGTGCCGTCGCTGTAGATATAGCCGTCCCGGATCTGAGGCCGGACCCCCTTGCCGGGAGTGACGGTGTCCATATGGGCGCTGAAGAGGATGCAGTCACTGTTGGGGTCCCCCTCCAGGTGGCAGTAGACATTGGCTCCGTCCGAGCCGGCGGCCTTTCCAGCCTCGTCGGTGGTCACCGGAAGGCCCAGCGCCTCCAGATCGGCCACCAGCCGGGCGGTCATCTCCCGCTCAAAGTGGGTCTCGCTGTCGATCTGGACGTAGTCCAAAAAGGTCTGTGTCACGCGTGCTTGGTTGATCATGGCCATCCCTCCGTTTTTTCTATCATATCATAGGCGGCCCGCCGCCGTTATACCGATTTTGCATAGAAGAAGGACGCCCGGTGCATAACCGGGCGTCCTTCTGACGCTATTCCTGCTCTGAGGGGACGGCCTGGAGCCAGTGCTCGGCGGAGGCGCGCCAGGCGGCGGCGTTCTCCTCCGTCTGGGTTCGGGGGAAGACCTCCAGCTCGTTGGTCAGAAAGATTCCCACCCAAGGGGAAAAAAGGTCGGCTCCCGCTCGGTTCAGGTGGCCGGGGTCAAAGAAATGGAGCGTCGGGTCCAGGCCGATGGAGGTGATCTGACTACTCCAGTCGAAGTATTTGGCCCTGGGGTCCAGGGCGGCCACATCGGAGCGGATGCGCTCGTATTCCTGCGCGGGGAGCTGGCTGTAGGTGGGGTGGAAGACCACCACAGGCAGAGCGCCGTACTCCTCGCACAGGGCCAGAATCCGACCCAGGTCGGCCAGATTCTGCCGGTAGACGGCGTCCGGCTTCACCTCTCGCTGGAAGGGGCCGTCGGCGATCTGCTCGAACACCCCCTCCACGGCGGTGTAGCCCTTGAGCTGGTCGGCCCCTTTGGGGGCCAGGGCCCACAGGGCGCTCTGCACGGTGAGCTCCTTCCAGCGGCTGTGGTAGAAGTACAGGTCAAAGAGCAGGCCGGTACGCAGCTCGGGCTCCGCGGCCTCAAAAATGGCGTGGAGCTTGTTGGTGGAAAAGGGCATATAGCCCACATTGATCTGGCTGTAGTTTTGGTAGCGCTCAAAGTGGAGGGCGGAGGCCTCGATGAGCACCACCTGCGGCGTCTGGGTTTTGAGGGCCTCTCTGAGGTACCAGTAGGTGGTGGACAGAGTCTGCTCCGGGCCGGCCAGCACGTAGCCGGTCAGGCCGGTAGCGTCATAGATGAGGCTTGGATTGACGTCGCAGTAGGCGTAGGAGCTGCCCAGGTAGAGGTAGTCCAAGCTGTCCTTAGGTTCGGCCAGATAGGGCTCCCACACTGCGCCGTAGTCCACCCGGACTGGCCGCAGAGCGGCCCCGCACAGCCCCAGCAGCAGCGCGGCCGTCAGCACGAAGGCGGCGGCGAACAGAAGTTCTTTGCTTTTTTTCATGGCCGTTCCCCCTAAAACTTGAAATAGATGAAGTCTTGGGGATCGTATCCGGTGCCATATACCCCGAAAAGGAACACGCAGAGCAGCAGGATCAGGGCGACGAGCCACCGCAGAGGGCGGGGGAGAGCCAGGACCCGGGCGCGGACGCTTCCGCGGAGGGAAAGCAGGTCCACCGCCAGCAGGGCCAGGCCGGCCAGGGCGGCGGCCAGGAATTCGCGGCGGTCCAGCCCCATAGAGGCCAGTACCGGATGGACCAGCGCGGGGCCGGCGGGGAGCATGGCCCGCAGCACGGACAGAGCCCCGGAGAGGGAGCCCGCCTTGAAAAAGACCCAGGCCAGGGTGGCCAGGACGAAGGTGACCGCCATCTGCCACAGGACGGTGAGGGGGCGGTCCTCCCGCATCCGGAGCGACTGGCGGCACCGGGCCCGCAGCCTGGCGGTGAGACCGCCGGCCACCTGATAGATACCGTTGAGCAGGCCCCAGACCACGAAGGTGAGGGCGGCGCCGTGCCACAGGCCGCTGACGGCGAACACGAGGAGGATGTTGAGGTATTTGCGGGTCCTTCCCCGGCGGCTGCCGCCCAGGGGGATGTACAGGTAGTCGCGGAACCAGGCGGACAGGGAGATGTGCCACCGCCGCCAGAATTCGGCAATGGAGCGGGAGAAGTAGGGCGTGCGGAAGTTTTCCATCAGATGAAAGCCCATGGCCTCCGCCGAGCCCAGGGCCATGTCGGAGTAGGCGGAGAAGTCGCAGTAGATCTGAACGGAGAAGGCGCAGGCGGCGGCGATGACCTGGAGCCAGCCGAAGTCCCCGGGGGCGGCGAACACGGCGTTCACCAGCACGGCCAGCCGGTCGGCGATGCACAGCTTTTTGAATGCGCCCCACAGAAAGCGCAGCAGCCCGGCCCGAAATTTGTCATAGTCGAACCGGTGGACCTCACGGAACTGGGGGATCAGCCCGCCCGCCCGGGCGATGGGGCCGGAGATGACATGGGGGAAGAAGGAGAGGAACAGGGCGCAGAGAAGGAAGCTGTGTTCTGCGGCCCGGTCGCCCCGGTACACATCGATAAGGTAGCCCGCCGCCATGAAAAGGTAGAAGGAGATCCCGGCGGGGAGGATCAGATCCAGGGCGGGGGAGGAGAAGGAGAGGCCCGCCGCGTCCAGCACCCGCTCCGCCAGAGAGAAGGCAAAGTCCAGGTACTTGAAGAGGAAGAGCGTCCCGAACAAAAGTGTCAGCAGCAGCGTCAGCAGGGCTTTCCGGCTCGCTCCATCCCGGCGCTCCAGCAGCCGGGCTCCGGTATAGGTGACCAGCGTGGCGCACAGGAGGAAGGCGAAGCAGTCCGGCCCGGCGCAGAGATAGAAAAACCAGCTTGCCGCCAGCAGCCACAGGTTTTTACAGGGCCGGGGCAGCAGGAAGTAGAGCAGCACCGTGGCCGGAAAAAAGAGCAGATAACCGGGGGAGAGAAAGCTCAAACGCCGTCACCTCTTTCCAATAAAGTGCTTCCGCCGGAGCAGCGGTGGCATATAATCATATTGTAACCGAACCGAGGACAAATAGCAACAGCCGGGGTGCGGTCCGGTGAGGCCGGAGGGGAGGGAGATAGATGTTTGTAACATTTTTTGGATACAATATTTACGTTTTTTGAGAAAATGTGATAAAATGAAGATACAATTGACGGCTGCCGTAGCCGAAGGGGGGTGGTCTCCGGTATGAAGTGGTCTCTGTCGGCGGAGTTTTTTGCATGTATCCTTCTGATGATTCTGCTGCTCTACTTTTATGAGCGAAGGTGGGCGGTGACGGCGCGGCGGAGGATGTACGGCCTGTGTCTGTGGCTCTCCCTGAGCTCCGTGATTCTCAATACGCTGTGTGTGGTGACCATCCAGAACGCGGCCCGGGTGCCGCTGTGGGTCAACCTGATGCTGAACAGCGCCTATTTCCTGATCAGTGTTCTCATGTGCTCCATGACGGCCCTATACCTGTTCTGCCTCATCTTGGAGCATGTGTACGACAAGGGCTGCCTGCGCCGGGCCCGGCGGTGGGTGAGCGCATTGACGCTGATCGATCTGGCGGTGGTGCTGTGGAACCTGGGCAGCGGGGTCATGTTCTCCTTCGATGCGATGGGGAACTACCAGAGAGGTCCTCTCAACCGGCTGGGCTACGGCATCATGGCCGCAGAACTGGCGCTGCTGCTGCTGTGCTATTTTAAAAACCAGCCCTGTGTCAGCCGGGACATGGTGCGGGTCATGCGGACCCTGCCCCCGGTGGCACTGCTGCTGATGCTCTTTCAGCTCCTCTATCCCGAGCTGCTGCTCAACGGCACCATCATTGCCATGGCCGATCTCATCCTGTTTCTCGGCTTCCAGTGCAGCAGCGTGGAGCAGGACGGCCTGACGGGGATCGGCAATCGAAACAGCTTTTATCAGGAGATTTCTCTGCGTCTGGCGGGGCGGCAGCGGTTTCAGGTGATCCTGCTCTCCCTGCACCACTTTGTCAATGTCAACCAGCGCTTCGGCCACGCCGCGGGCGACGCCTTCCTCTATGAGATTGCCCGCTGGCTGGACCATATGGAGCCGGAGGGCCGGGCCTTCCGCTTTGGCAACGTGGAGTTTGCCCTTCTCCTGCCGTGGGAAAGTCAGGAGAAGGGGCGCAGCAGCCTGGAGACGGTGCAGCGGCGGTTCCAGCGAACCTGGACGCTGGGAGACGCAGAGACGCTGATTCCGGCCCGGCTGACCGACCTGGTCTGCCGGGGGCAGGCCTGGACGGAGGCCCAGGTGCTGGAGCTGCTGGAACACGGGCTTCGCCTGGCCAAGCAGGGGCCGGAGGAGACGGTGGAGTGCGGGGAAGCGGTTTGGGAAGCGCTAGAGCGGCGGAAAGAGCTGCTGGAGCTGATCCGCCGTTCCATTCGGGAGCGGCGCTTCCGGGTCTGGTATCAGCCGGTGTACCGCTGTGGGACCGGCGCCTTCTCCTCGGCGGAGGCCCTGCTCCGCCTGGAGGATTTTCAGGGGCGGGCGGTGCCTCCCTCGGTATTCATCCCGCTGGCCGAAGAGACGGGACTCATCGACGAGTTGAGCTGGATCGTGCTGGAGGAGGTATGCCGTCTGCTGGGCGGCGGGCAGGCCGCCGGGCTGGAGACGGTCTCCATCAACCTGTCTATGCAGCAGTTTATGGACCCGGACCTGACCGGGCGGGTGACCGGCTGCCTGGCCCGTCACGGCGTTTCACCGGAGCGGCTGAAGATCGAGATCACCGAGCGGGTGCTGCTTCAGGACCTGGAGCGGATGCGAAAGGTCATGGGCGAGCTGTCCGCCAAGGGTGTGCGCTTTTATCTGGACGACTTCGGGACCGGTTATTCCAACCTCTCCAGCGTACTGGACCTGCCCTTCGAGTGTATCAAGCTGGACCAGAGCCTGCTGGTTGCCTTCCCGGAGGACAGGCGGGCGGATATGCTGGTGCATACGCTGTTGGAGCTGTTCCACAAAATGGGGCAGCGGGTGGTGGTGGAAGGCGTGGAGACGGCGGCCCAGGCGGAGGGCCTCCGGCGGTATGACGCCGACTGGCTCCAGGGCTATTACTATGCCAGACCGCTGCCGGAAGAGCGTCTGCTGTCCTTCCTGCTGGACCGCTCGCTGACTGCAGCCCGCTGAAGCGGCGAAAAGGGCCCCGCGCCTCCTGCGGAAGGCGCGGGGCCCTTTTGACGGGAAAGGGGAAAAACAATGGCCGGAACGGGTAAAAAAACGGGCGCAGGCACGGCACCGGGGCACGGCGGACGGCATACCCTGAAGTAGAGAATAGTTAGGAGGGTAAGCCCATGTCAACGGAACCACAGGTCCGATATTTTTTAGGTGCGAATTCCCCTGCGGGATTTTATTCCTTGTACGATCAGCTCATCGACCCGGCGGAGGCAGACGCCGTTTTCATCCTGAAGGGCGGCCCCGGCTGCGGAAAATCCACCTTGATGAAGCGGGTGGCCGCCGCCGCCGAGGAGCGGGGGCTCCAGGTGGAGTACATCCGCTGCTCCGGCGACCCCGACTCCCTGGACGCCATCCTCCTGCCGGAGAAAAAGACCGCCATCGTGGATGGCACCGCCCCCCATGAGAGAGCAGCAATAGGACCTTTTACTGGGACAAGCATTTGAATATTACCGACAATGCACAGCGGCACCGCCCGCCCAAGGCCCCCCGGCGCTTCTCCGCGGAGACGGACCGGATCGGGCGCTCCGACAAAGTCCGGCGACCAGGCTTCGGTTCCGCGCGGGCGGATGGACCGGGTGCGGACCGGCGTCACCGGTTCTGGCGGGCCTGCTGATACTCCTCCCTCAGCATGGACATCAGGTGCACGTCGTAAAGTTTCCCGTTTTTCCGGCAGTTCCTTCGCAGGACCCCCTCGTACTGAAACCCCAGCGACCGATATAACTCCGCGGCCGGATTGCCGGTATAATGGTCCAGATAGACCCGCTCCATGCCCCATGCCTCGAAGCACTGCTTCAGGATCGCCTGCATGGCCTGCTTTCCGTAGCCCTTGCCCCGCAAGGCGGTATCCGCGATATAGATCCGGAAGATCTCTACCTTCCAGCCCTCGATCCGGTCCGCCAGCACGATCCGCCCGATGGGCCGCCCCTCGGGCTTGAGCAGGATGGTGTACTGACGCCGGCCCGGGTCGGCCGCGTCTCTGCGATAGATCGCCTCCACCTCCGCCCGGCTTTGTCCATCGGCAATGCTGAAGAATTGCGTTACCTCCGGCCTGCGCTCCCATTGGTAAAACAGCTCCAGATCCGCCTCCTGCGACGGCCGGACCCACAAGTCCGCTGTCTCCATCCACGCCATTTGTAATACGCGCTCCCTTCCTCTTTTTTGTTGGGTTCAGTTCGGATAGTAATACAACCTGCCGTCCGCCAGCTCCTCCCGCACCTGCCCTTCCAGCCGGAGCAGGTCCAGGTGGGAGAGGCACTCCCCCACGGCAAACCATTTTTGGGGGATGGGGAAGTCCTCCCAATTTTTGGCCCGGATGCGCCAGGTCATCCGTCCCGCGATTTCGAAGGGGAGCAACCCCGGCTCCTCCCGGACCACCTTGAGGCACTCCTCCAGCCGGTATGCATGGTGCCGCAGCAGCGCGTCCACACGGGCATGGAAATCTCCGGTGGCCCGGTGGGCGGGCAAGGCCGTTTTTACGTCATACTCCCGCACCTGCTTCAGACTGCGCAGGTAACAGCCCAGGGCATTTTCCAGATTGGGCCAGCGGGTGATGTTGGGGGTGATGTCGAACAGCACATGGTCGCCGGTAAACATGACCTGCTGCTCCGCCATCCACAGGCACAGGTGGCTGGGCGTGTGGCCCGGCGTGCGGAGGACCTCCAGGCGATAGCCCCCCACCTCCAGCACAGCCCCCGCCGACAGGCGGGTATAGCGATCAAAGCTCGGGTCAGGCGCAAAACACCGGCCTGGGTGCGTCTGCGAGGCAATCCGGAGCATCTCCGGCGGGATGCCGGCCATAGCGAAGCGCGCGTCTTCCTGACGCTCCAGTTCAAAACGCGTGCTCCCCACGATCCAGTCCCGGTCCAGGTCGTCGAGGAAGACACGGCTGGACGCGGAGGCCACCTCCGGCAGCAGGCCGGTGTGGTCCGAGTGGAGGTGGGTCAAAAAAATATCGGTATCCTCCATGCGTATGTTCAGCTCCTGCAGCCCGTCGAAGAGCGCCCGGCGGCAGGTCTCCTGCCGGAAGCCCGTATCGATCAGCAGGCTGCGGTCCTTCCCGCGGATCAGATAGCAGTTGAGCTCACGAAGGGGGTTGTTGGGCAGAGGGACGGGGATGCGGTAGATGTTGCGCATGACTTCACGCGGCATGATCTTCGCCTGCTTTCTTTTTTTGATTTTGGGTCGCCCCTGTATAATTGCAAACGTTATGCCAACTTTATAATTGGATGGCGCCGATTCCATTTGTGTTTCGGTTCTTTGGCTTGGATCCTGGCATGAAATTTGCTATTAACTTAGGAGGGGGGCAGAATGTGTCCCCGTAAAATGAAAGGAGACGTTTATTATGGAAAAGATCACCTCTGAGCTGCGTGTGAGAATGTCGGCAAAGGACGCCCACTACGGCGGGAACCTGGTGGACGGCGCCCACATGCTCCACCTGTTTGGGGACGTGGCCACAGAACTGCTCATACGCTGCGACGGCGACGAGGGCCTGTTCTGCGCCTATGACAACGTGGAGTTCATGGCCCCTGTTTACGCCGGGGACTACATCGAGGCCAGGGGCGAGATCACTTCTGTAGGAAATACCTCGCGCAAGATGGTCTTTACCGCCTACAAGGTCATCACGGCCCGCCCGCAGGTCAGCGCCTCCGCAGCCGATGTGCTGGACGAGCCGCTGCTGGTGTGCCGCGCCAGCGGCACCTGTGTGGTACCGGCTGCCTGCAAGAGAAAGTAGCACGTATAAGGGGGCCCGGCGGAAGCAATACGCCGGGCTCCTGCCATAATAAAAGAACGGGCAGGCAAATTGCCGCTTGAAGCCGTACGCAAATAGAATACAATAGAGAATGGCCGAAAACAAGAGAGATACGCGCTGGGAGGAGAAAAACGATGATGGATACCTTCGGCATTGGTCGTTCCATGGAACCTGCCCACTCCCTGCCCCAGCAGGCATGGAGAATCGACAACACCACCGAGCTGCGCCCGGATGAATTGCTGATCGACGTCAAGATCGTCAGCATCAACCTGGTCAGCTTCAACGAGATTTGGGATGAGACCGGCGACAACGACACCCTGCTGTGCCAGCGGGTCATGGAGATCATTCAGGAGCGGGGCAAGCTCCATAATCCAGTCACCAACACGGGTGGGATGCTCTACGGCAAGGTGGCCCAAATGGGCTCAGAATACCCCAATTTGTATGGCTTGGCTCCCGGTGACGAGATTATTTCCCTGGCGTCCCTATCGATCACCCCTCTGAAGCTCGACCGGATTTTATGTGTAGACTATGCGTGCGCCCAGTTGACGGTGGAGGGGCGCGCCATCCTGTACGCCAGTTCTCCGGTGGTGAAGCGCCCCCCGGATATCCCTCTGCAGGTGGTCATCTCCGCCATGGATGAGGCCGGCGTGTCCGCGTGTACCCACAGGATCGTGGAGCCGGGGCAGTCCGTTCTGGTCCTGGGCGCCGGTGGGCGGAGCGGCTTGCTCTGCGGCTATGCCGCCCGCGATAAGATGAAATCCAGCGGTCGGCTGGTGGGCATTGTCCGAAACGAAAATCACCGGCAGATGCTGGAGCGGTACGGTGTATACGACGAGGTGCTGGCGCTGGACGCCACAGACATCGAAGGCTTCTGCTCCGGCCGGGAAAGTGCGGTCGCCCAGCAGTTTGACGTGGTCATCAACTGCATCAATTCAGTCAACACGGAGATTGCCGCTCTGGTGGCGGTCAAGCCCCGGGGCATTCTTTACTTTGCCACCCTTGGGTGCGACTATAAGTTCACCGGGCTGACGGCAGAGGGGATCGGCAAGCAGGTACACATCATCCCCTATGCCGGATTTATGGAGGGGCATGCCGAGTATACCCTGGGCCTGCTGCGCCGCTTCCCACAGATGCAAAAGGCGATCCAGCAGCAATTTGGCGAGGCACGGCGGCACCATGTGCTTGTGGAGCATGAGGAGCACAGCGAAACAAGGGACGATACCCACGTTGCAAACGCCAACGGCTATATCTTCCGCAGCAGCCAGTCCAAAGCCACTCTGCGGCAAGCGCTGAAGGTGTCCCGCTATACCTCCAATGTGATGATCTACGGTGAATCCGGCGTCGGCAAGGAGATTATCGCCCGCATCATCCACCAAAACAGCGAGCGAAAAACCTTTCCCATGATTAAAATCAACTGCGCCGCCATCCCGGAGAATCTTCTGGAATCCGAGCTGTTCGGCTATGAAAAGGGCTCCTTTACCGGCGCAAATGCAAAAGGCAAAATTGGATTATGGGAGGCGGCCCAGAGTGGGACGCTGTTTTTGGACGAGGTGGGCGAGCTGCCTCTGTCTTTTCAGGCCAAGCTGCTGCGGGTCATACAGGAAAAAGAGATCGTACGGGTGGGCGGGGTGGCCCCCATCAAGGTGGACGTCCGCATCATCGCGGCCACCAATCGGGATTTGTCCGCCATGGTGCGCCAGGGCACCTTCCGTGAGGACCTCTATTATCGCCTCAATGTCTATCCCATCACGGTGCCCCCCCTGCGCCAGCGCCGCATGGACATCGGCCCGTTGGCAAAGCACTTTGTAGAGCGGTACAACCGGGAGTTCGCGCTCAATAAGGTCCTGAGCGTGAAGACCCTGGAGTTCCTGGAAAATCAGCCGTTTCGGGGAAATATCCGCGAGCTTCAGAATCTGATCCAGCGGCTGATGATTACCGCCGACTATCAGATCATCGAGGTCCGGGATGTGCTGACCGCCATGTCCTGCGACCAGAGCAGCGGACCGAATCCGGCGGAACAGGGGCCGGATCTTCCCCGGCCTCCCGAGCCCGTCGAGCGTGGGTCCCTTAAGGAAATCTTGGCACGGCACGAGGAGTCGATCCTCAGGGTGTATAAAGAGAAATACGGCTCCACCCGCAAAATTGCCAGCCTGCTCGGCATCAGCCAGCCGTCGGTGGTCCGCAAGCTGAAATTCTATGGAATCAGCAGCGACTCGACGCAGGAGTGATACAAATATGAATCAAAAACCGATACAAATTTAAATCATTGATTTATTTTTGGATCGCTTTTTGGAAGAATTGTGGAATCCAAAGTTTGCAAAGAGCATATTTTGCAGCAAAAATTCCCCACCCTCTCGACTTTAACTGGGCCGGAGTACCCGTCGTACAAAGCCCGCCCCCACCGCCTCGCGCAGATGCGCCCCTCTGACGGATGGTTTTTCTGTGAAAGTTTCCTTTGAAAACAAAATTGGCATACAGCTTGCAAAATAAAAGGGCACAGGATTTCCTGAAATACGAGCTCTATGTCAAGGAGGATTGTTCCATGAGAGGGGATAAATACGGTAGTCACCGCGTTATTTTTCCCACCGGCCTGCTGCCTCAGGCTGCAGAGAAAATCAACAATGATCCCGTGATCTGCACCAACGAGATCTTGATCGACGTCATTGCTCTTCAACCCACCGCCACCGCCTTTGGCCGCATCAAGCGCGAGTGCGGCGGCGACAAGACAAAAATCGCCGCTGCCATTCTGGAGATTGTCGAGGAGCGCGGCAAGTTCCAGGACCCGGTGAGCAAATCCGGTGGAATTCTCATCGGACGGGTCAAAGAAATCGGCGCCGATTTGAAAGAAAGTGCCGGCGTCAAGGTGGGCGACAAAATCGCCACATTGGTTTCCCTGTCCCTGACGCCCCTGAAAATCTATGAAATCACCGACATCGACGTCGACACAGAACAGGTCTACTGCAAGGCGGACGCGGTGCTGTTTGAGACCGGGATCTACACCAAGCTGCCGGAGGACCTGGGAGATAAGCTCAGCCTTGCGCTGATGGATGTGGCGGGGGCGCCCGCACAGGTCGCCATTCATGCCAAGGCGGGCGATACCGTGGTCGTCATGGGCGCGGGCAAGGCGGGGCTTCTGTGCCTGGCGGAGGCCAAGAAGCGCGTGTCTCCCACGGGGAAGGTCGTGTGTCTGGAGTATTCCGCCGAGCAGTGCGAGGTGGTGCGCGGCCTTGGCATCGCCGATGTGGTGCTCCAGGTCAACGGTCAGAAGCCCCTGGAAACCTACGAGGCATATACCCGCGCATTGAATGGGAAATTATCCGATTTCACGGTCAGCACCGTCAGCGTGTCGGACACGGAGCTCTCCACCATCCTGGTCACGGACGACAACGGCATGATCTACTTTTTCAGCATGAGCACCGACTTTGTCAAAGCCTCGCTGGGCGCCGAGGGAGTGGAAAAGCATGTGCCGATGCTGATCGGCAACGGCTACTACCCCGGCCATGCGGAGATCGCCTTTGACATCGTCCGTCGGGAGGAGAAGCTGCGCCGTTATTTCACCGAGCGGTATTGCAGATAAGCGTCAGTTGTTTCAAAAGGAGTCGATTAAAACGGAAAAGCTGATTATCACCGCCGCCATCTGCGGCGCGGAGGTCACCAAGGAGCAGAACCCCGCCGTTCCCTACACGCTGGAAGAGATGGTGCGGGAGGCCAAGAGCGCCTATGACGCCGGGGCAGCGGTTATCCACGTGCACGTCCGCTGGGACGACGGCACCCCCACCCAGGACCGGGAGCGCTTCCGGGTCGTGATGGACGCCATTCAGGCGGCTTGTCCCGGTGTGATCCTGATCCCCTCCACCGGCGGCGCCGTGGGGATGACGCCGGAGGAGCGGCTCCAGCCCACCGAGCTGATGCCCGAGATGGCCACGCTGGACTGCGGCACCTGCAACTTCGGGGACGACGTATTTGTCAATGACCTCCCCATCCTGCGGGCCTTTGGCAAGCGGATGCTGGAAAACCAGATCAAGCCGGAATACGAGTGCTTTGAGATGGGGCATGTAGACACCATCCTGAAGCTGGCAAACAAGGGCCTGGTACCCGGCGCGCCCATGCAGTTCAACTTTGTGCTGGGTGTGGCGGGCTGCACTCCGGCTACCGCCGGGAACCTGGACTGGCTGGTCCGGTCCATCCCCGCCGGCTCCACCTGGACCGCCACGGGCATCGGCAGAGCCGCCTTTGAGCTGGCCGCCCCGGCCATCGCCATGGGCGGCAACGTCCGGGTGGGCTTCGAGGACAACCTCTATCTGTCCAAGGGGGTCCTGGCTAAGAGCAACGGCGAGTTGGTGAAAAAGGTGGCGGATCTGGCCGCCCTCCTGGGCCGGCCCGTGGCCACTCCCGCCGAGGCCCGCGGCATTCTGGGCCTGCGCAAATAAGGTCTGTTTTGCGGTCTGAACCGCTGTGAACAGAAAATACATCCACCATGTGAATGAGAGGAGAATACGATGAAAATGAAAAAATGGATTACCCTCGCACTGAGCGCAGCACTTTGCTTCACCCTGCTGTCCTCCTGCAGTCGTCCCAGCACCTCCGGCGGCAGCTCTCCCGCCCCCTCCAGCAGCCAGTCCGGCGGGTCGGAAACCACGTCTGACCCCATCGTGATCAAAATCGGCCATACCGACTCGTCTACCCGGTCTACCCACGTCTGGAGCGTGTGGATCGGCGAATACCTGGAGGAAAAGGCGCCTGGCCGCTTTAAGGTGGAGGTCTATCCCGACGGACAACTGGGCGATTCCCCCGACATGGTCGCCGGCGTCAAGCTGGGCACCCTGACGATGGAGTTTGACCTGTCCTCCGTGGTGAGTTCCGTCACCGGTGCGGCATCCAGTTGTGTGGACCTGCCCTTCCTGTACCCCACCTATGAAGACTGGGAGAAGGGCACCTTCGAAAACGGCGGTCTAGAGCTGTTCAACGAGACCATCGCTGACGCGGGCTACTACTGCCTGGGCATGTACTACAACGGCATGCGTCAGGTTATCAGCCGCACCGGCTGCTACCACAACTCCGACGACCTCCACGGCCAGAAGATCCGTATCGCCCAGGACGAGCTGAACATTGAGATGTGGAACGCCATGGGCGCTGCCCCCACGCCGATGTCCTGGGGCGAGGTCATTACCTCTCTGTCCACCGGTACCATCGAGGCTCTGGACCACTCCCTGGGCGTGTTCAACGACTTCTCCCTGCATGAGATCGCTCCCTACATCACCCTGACCAACCACGCCAGCTCCCCGTTCCCCATCATCTGCTCGCTGGACTGGTTCAAGTCTCTGTCCGCCGAGGACCAGGCTCTGATCCAGGAGGCCGTCACGCTGGCCTGCAAGCAGCAGCGTGACGAGGAGCGCGCCAACGAGATGGATTATATCCAGCGCTTCAAGGACGAAGGCGCCACCGTGGAGGAGCTGACCGACGAAGAGGTCGCCGCCTTCAAGGCGGCTGTCCAGCCCGTATACGACAAGTGGCGCGAGAAGGTCGGCGACGAGATGATGGATCGCTGGCTGGCCACCGTGCCCCAGTAAGTCCCCGGAAAAGATCCCAAACTGCCTCAGGGCGGACCGGCTCCTCCAGTCGGTCCGCCGCTTAAAAAGTGAGAAAAGGAGGGCGCGATGTATTTTTAGAATACATCCTGGCTGACTATGAAAAAGACCAATCGCATCGTTGATGTGCTCAACCGCGTGGAGGAAGTGGTCCTGGTGGCCATGTTCTCGGCGATGGTGCTCATTATTTTTGTGCAGGTGATTATGCGCAAGACCGGCAATTCCCTGTACTGGTCCGAGGAGCTGGGCAAGTTCCTCTTCGTCTGGATCTCCTGGCTTGGCATCAGCATTGCACAGCGGAAGGGGGAGCACATCAAGATCACCATGCTCACCGACCACCTGCCCTTCCGGGCGGCCCAGGTTTTCAACATCCTGTCCGACCTCGTCGTGATCGCCATCTGTGTCGTCACGCTGTACTACGGTGTGTCCCTGGTCATCAGCCAGTGGACCTCTCCCTATGCCGGCATCAAAATCAGCACCTCCTGGGGCTACCTGGCGGTGGTGGTGGGCTGTACCCTGATGACCATCCGCTGCCTGGCCAGTATCAAGGATTCCGTCGTCTTCTTGGCGAAGGGACGTCCGGAGGAATCGGAAGGAGGCGAGGCGCAGTGAATACCGCTTTGATTGTCCTGCTGGTGCTCCTGGTGCTCTTGCTGATGATCGGTGTGCCCGTGGGCTTTGCCATCGGCGGCGCCACCATGGTCGCTATGTTCTACTGCTCGGATCTGAACATGGTGGTCAACGCCCAGTACTGCTATTCCGGCATCTTCTCCTTTACCGTCATGGCCATCCCGTTCTTCATGCTGGCCGGGTCGGTGATCTCCACCGGAGGCATCGCCAAGCGGATCGTGGAATTTGCCTCGGCTCTGGTCGATTTTCTCACCGGAGCCCTGGGCTGCGTATCCATGCTGGCGTGTATGTTCTTCGGCGCCCTGTCCGGCTCCGGCATGGCCACCACCGCCGCCATCGGCGGCATGATGATCCCTGAGATGAAAAAGCGGGGCTACGATCCCTCCTATGCCGCCACTCTGGTGTGCTTCGGCGGCACCGTGGGCCCCATCATCCCGCCCTCCCTGTCCTTTGTCCTCTATGGCGCCACCACCAAAACCTCGGTGCCGGATCTGTTCAAGGCGGGTATCCTCCCCGGTATCATCATCGGTCTGACCTTCCTGGTGGTCAATATCATCATCTGCAAGCGCACAGGTACCGACCTGCCTGTCCGCTCCGACGAGAAAAAGCCCCTTAAGGAGGCCCTTGTGGCCCGACTGAAGCGGCTGGGCAAGGCCACCAAGGACGGGTTCTGGGCTCTGCTGTCCCCAGTCATTATTCTGGGCGGCATCTACTCCGGCATTTTTACCCCCACAGAGGCCGCCGCCGTCTCCGTGGTCTATTCGGTCATCGTCTCCATCTTTGTCTACAAGGATATGGACTGGAAGTCCCTCTACGAGACTCTGGTGGGCGCTGCGGTGCTCAACGGGGCAACTTCCTTCCTGCTGGGTTACTCCACCGTGTTTTCCACCTTTATGACCTTCGAGCAGGTGCCCCAGGCCATCACCACCTTCCTGTCCAACGTGTCCGACAACCCCGCCGTCGTTCTGTTGGTCATCAATGCGATCCTGCTGGTCATTGGTTGCTTCTTGGACACGGTACCCGCCATTATCATTATGGCCCCCATGCTGCTGCCTACGCTTCAGACCTTCGGCATCAATCCCATCCACTTTGCCGTTGTCATGGCGGTCAATCTGGCCTTTGGCCTGTGCACTCCGCCTTATGGATGCAACCTGTTTGTCGGTGCGGCTGTGGCTAAGATCAAGATGGAGAGCATGTTCAAGTGGATTGTGCCCTTCTTCCTGGTGTCCATCGTACTGCTGATGATTCTAACGTATATTCCCTCCCTCTCCCTGATGTTTGTATAAGCCCAACAACGGTGTGAGGCCCGGACTGACTTCGGTCAGCCCGGGCCTCACACAGTTCTCATACCGATCAGCGCGCCGATCAATTCGACTTTATCCGCCAAAGTAGCGGACGCTTCTGTTTCATATCCGCCGCCCCGGTAAGCATATCCTGAACCGGAGGCGATTTTATGCGGAAATCCACAATTATCCTAACGGAGAAGCTCCTGTCCCCCAAAGAACCAGACGGGAAAGCGGTCCGCCGGGCGGTGGTGGCCTGGCTCACAAAAGAACTCTGCAAATGAGCCCGGCGCCACGTTTGAACGGCGGGGGGACTTAAATGATTTTCGGCTGGGCGGCAGCTCTGCGTGCCGGGGGGAGGGGCGTAGCTGCGCCTTTAGAGGGGAGGGCTGCACATTCTCTGCGCCATTTATGCACGATTGAGCAAAGAGGATGAGGACAAATACAAAACAGAGTCCGAGAGTATCCAAAATCAAAAATCTCTGCTGGTGAGCTACGCTGTGGAGCGTGGCTGGGATATCTACCACATCTACTGCGACGAGGATTATTCCGGGGCCGACAGCCTGCGGCCCGACTTCAACCGGATGATTGGGGCGGCCAGGGAGAAAAAGTTCCAAATTCTCCTCTGCAAGAGCCAATCCCGGTTCACCCGGGATATGGAGTTGGTGGAAAAGTACATCCATGGCCTGTTCCCCATCTGGGGCGTCCGCTTTATTGCGGTGGCGGACAACGTTGACACGGAGGTGAAGGGCACCAAAAAGGCCCGGCAGATCAACGGCCTGGTGAACGAGTGGTATCTGGAGGACCTGTCGGAAAACATCCGCATGGTCTTTGACCTGAAGCGGCGGCAGGGGCAGTATATCGGAGCGTTCCCCATCTACGGCTATCAGAAGGACCCGAAAGACCACAATCATCTGATTGTGGAAGCGCAGGCCGCTCAAGTGGTGCGTCAGATCTTCCAGTGGTCCCTGGAGGGCCGCGGGAAACAGGAGATCGCCCGGATGCTCAACGACCGGGGCATCCCGAACCCGGCCCGGTATAAGCTGGAGCGGGGGTGGACCGCTGGTCCCCCGGGCTCCAACCAGTATGGCCTCTGGAACAAGACCACCATCTGGAGGATGCTCCACAACGAGATGTACACAGGGGTGATGCTCCAGGGCCGACGGAAAAAGGCGAGCTACAAATCCAAGACGATGCTCCCGGTTCCCGAAGATCAGTGGTATCGGGTAGAGGGGACCCATGAGGCCATCATTGACCGGGAGACCTTCCGCGCAGTACAGAGAAGCCTGAAGCTGCGCTCCAAGGCCGACGGTACCGGAGAAGCCCACCTGCTGTCCGGGCTGGTGAAGTGCATGGACTGCGGCAGCACCATGAGCAAGACCACCAACTGTCAGCAGGGGCGGCCCAGGGTGTCCTACCTCCGCTGCAAGCTGTATGCAGACAGTGGAAGGGAGAAGCGCTGCACCCGGCACTCCATCCGTCTGGATCAACTGATCGAGCAGGTTTCCGAACGCATCCGCCACTATGTTCAAAGCTGCTGTCCGCTGGAGGAACTGAATGTGCCTCCGCCGCGGGACACCCGCAGAGAGGCTCTGGAGCAGGAGCAGAAAGCGCTGAAAGCCCAACTGGAAAAGCGGAGCCAGGCGTTAAAAAATCTGTACCTGGATAAAATCTCTGGCGTACTCAGCGAGGGGCAGTTTGTGGAGCTAAACCGGGACCTTCAGATGGAAAAAGGGCGCCTGGAGCGTCGGCTGGCTCAAAACGGTGAGGAGCTGAACAAACGGACATACCCGGTGGACCAGGCCAGCATTATGGACCGGATGCGGGAGCTGCTGCAGTTGGAGACCGTGCCTCGGGAGCTGGTGGTCGCTCTGGTGGAAAAGATCGAGATTGGCGAGCGGGACCCGGCCACCGGACGCCAGGAGATTCGGATTACCTGGAAATTTTAACAAGTGTCCTTCGGTTGCCGAGGCCCATGTGGTGGAGCCTAAATACCCCGGGGTAGTTGAATCTTATGTTAACATTGGAGACTGTTATGATAAAAAAGCCCTGGGGGATGTGCGCGCGGAAATCCTGTCCTGCATGGGCGGTTATCCGGCGTGCTACCAGCGGGCCTACCGCTGCCTGGGCGCGGCGGAGGAGATCGCGGAGGATGTGCGATCCATCGTGATTTCGCCGCAGGTAGAGGCCAAGATTGCCAAGCGGAGCAAGGGCATCCTGTCCCGGGAAATCAAAAAGACGGGGGAGGGCGCCGGGCAGGTGAAGCAGCGGTTCCTCTCGGCGGTAACGCACCGGGGGCTTCTGGCGGAATTTGATACAGTGGATAAGTTATGTAAACGGGTTTACGAGCTGGCGGACAGTTACGGGCTGGCCCATGTGATGCTGACCCACCTGCTCTCCGGGGCGGTGGCGGCGGGCCACGACGCGGTGGCCTGCGTCTCCCCCATGGCCCCCGACCGGCTGGAGCATCTGCTCCTCCCGGGGCTGTCGCTGGCCTTCGTGACCAGCTCTCCGGCCCTGCCCTACGAAAAGCGGCCCTACCGCCGCATCCGGCTGGACGCCATGGCGGACGCCGAGGCGGTGCGCCGGAACAGGGCGCGGCTGCGCTTTTCGCGGAAGGTGTCCGCCGCCCTGACGGAGGAGGCGGTGGACTCTCTGGCCCAGGCCAAGGCCATGCACGACGAGCTGGAGGCCCTCTACAACCCCTATGTGGATTTCGAACGGGTGGGCCGGATGGCCGACCGGATTGCCGGGGAAATCTTGAAGGAAAGCTGAAATTTTTCCGGGCAAGCGCGTCAATGGGGCGGGCCGGTTCAGCCGGCCGCCCCATTGACATTTCCCAGGCTGAGCCCCTATAATGGCGCTATGGAATCTGCAATGCGGGAAGGGGAGAGGGCCGTGAAGCCGCTGCTGGCCCCCCTGGTGGGGGACGCCTCGCCGGTGACTGTCATCGGTTTGTGCAAGAATGCCGGTAAGACCACCGCGCTGTGTCGGCTCATCCGGGAGCTGGAGGGGGAGACCCTGGCCATGACTTCGGTGGGTCGGGATGGGGAGCGGACCGACGTGGTGACGGGGACGGAAAAGCCGGAGATCTGGGTCCCGGCGGGTACGCTGTTCGCCACGGCCCGTGGGCTGCTGCCCCTATGCGACGCTACGGTGGAGGTGGACCGGGTTACTGGCGTGATGACCCCATTGGGCCCGGTGGCGGTGTTCCGCGCCCTGTCCGACGGATACATCCAACTGGCGGGCCCCTCGGCGGTGGCGCAACTGGCCCCCCTGGCCGGGACCTTCCGGGAGCTGGGAGCCGACCGGGTGCTGATCGATGGAGCCGCCGGGCGGAAATCCCTGGCGGGGGCGGAACCGGGCGGCTGTGCCATTCTGTGCGTAGGCGCCTCCATGGACGGCGGGGCGGCGGTCATCGCCGCCGAGACGGCCCACACCTGCGCCCTGTTCGCCGCGCCGGAGCCGGAGGAACCCGGCCTCCGGGCGGCTCTGGCGGCGGAACAGGAGCGCTTTGCCCTCTTTACGCCGGAGGGAGAGCGGCTGCCCCTGGAGCGGGAGGATAGCGGCCAGCCCCTGTGGGGGGCGCTGCCCCGGGAGAAGTGCGTGCTCTGGGTGGCGGGAGGCGTCACCAGTCCCATGCTCCGCACCCTGGCCCGGCGGGGGGCTCCCACGGTGGTGGCCGCTCCAGACGCCACCCATTTTCTGGCGGACCGGAGCAGCACCGCCGCCTTTTTCCGGGGCGGCGGGTCTCTGCAAGCGGCGCGGCGGCTGACCATCGCCGCCGTGTGCGCCAACCCCTGGTCGGCCTACGGCAAGCACCTGGACCGGGAGGAGCTCCTGTCCGCCCTGCGGGCGGCGGTAGAGGTCCCGGTGGTGGACGTGAGGGAGGTATGACATGGTAAAGCTCGATCAACAACTCAAGGAGGATACCGGCTACCTCTGGGTCATGGCCCGGCTGGAGCCGGCTTCTCCCTTCGGCCGCGCTCTGGCCCGGACCCCCCGCTGGTACGGGCCCGGCGAGGAGGGGGCGCTGGAGGCGGAGCTGGGCCGGGTGGACGCTTTGCTGGCGTGGATGGAGCAGGGTGCGCCGGCGGTGGAGAACGTCGTCCATCTGCTGTCGGAGTTCCACGACATCAAAAACTCCTTCCAGCGCCCCTCCAATTCCCCCATGGACGAGGTGGAGCTCTTCGAGGTCAAACATTTCCTGCTCTATCTGGAACGCCTGGCGGAGGAGTACGGCCGCTTCCCACGGCTGGAGGGGCTGGAGCTGCGTCCCATGACGGGGCTGCTGGACCTGCTGGACCCCAGCGGGCGGCGGCTGCCCCCCTTCTCGGTGGAGAACGCCTTCGACCCGGCCCTGGAGCGCATCCGGGCGGATAAGCTCCAGGTGGAGCGGGAGCTGCGGAGCGCGGAGGGGGAGGCCCGGGAAGCCCTGCTGGCCCGGCGGCGGGAGCTGGTGCTGGAGGAGGACAAGGCGGAGCTGGCCGCCCGGCGGCGGCTGACGGCCGCCCTGCTGCGGGAGAAAGCAGGCTTTTTTGCCGCCATGGACGCCATCGGCCGCCTGGACCTGACGCTGGCCAAGGCCCGGCTGGCCCGGCGGTTCGGCTGCGTCCGGCCCCGGCTGTCCGCCGTGCCGGAGGTAGAGGCGTTCGACATGGTCCATCCCGAGGTGGCCGACCACCTGAAGGAGCGGGGCGGGGCCTTTACTCCGGTGTCCATCACACTGGAGAAGGGGACCACTGTCATCACAGGGGCCAACATGGGGGGCAAGAGCGTCTCCCTCAAGAGCGTCACCCTGAACCTGCTGCTGCTCCAGACCGGCTTTTTTGTCTTTGCCCGGGAAATGACCGCTCCCCTGTTCGATTCGGTGAGCCTTATCTGCACCGACCGGCAGTCGGTGGAGCAGGGCCTCAGCTCCTTCGGGGCCGAGGTGGCCGCGCTGGGGGACCTGCTGCGGCGGGAGAAGGGGAAGTTCTTCTTTGTGGCGCTGGACGAGTTCGCCCGGGGCACCAATCCCCGGGAGGGGGCGGCCCTGGCCCGGGCGCTGGTGGAATATCTGGGCGGGCTCAACTGCGTGGCCATGATGACCACCCATTACGACGGCGTGTCCGATGCCGCCCGGCGGCATTACCAGGTGGCAGGTCTTGCCGCCCTGGATACCGCCGCCTTCCGGGCGGGGGAGGCCCCGCTGGACCGGCTGTCCCGGCTTATGGATTACCGCCTGCTGGCCGCGCCGCCCGGTGCGCCCTGTCCCCGGGACGCCCTGCGGGTGTGCCGCCTGCTGGATCTGGACGAAGAATGGATGAAAATCTTTGAAGAAAATAGTTGACAAACTGACGGCCGGTGCTATAATAATATTTAGTTAAAGTGCCTATATTATTAGAGCGGTATAACAAAATATTGTGTGAATAGAGGCGCGGCAGTTCAGGTACCGGCGCGATGCAAAGGGCGGTCAGGCCCGATGCGCGCTGGGAATGGGACCGCCGCCGAAGGAGGGGGGAGCTGTCCCGAGCCTCTCCTGAGACGTGGGCCCAGTGCGCACGGATTGTCATGGAAACATGAAGCGCTATTTATGTTCTGTCGGGTGACCGTCAGGCATAAATAGCGTTTTGTTGTTTGCATGGAGCGCTGTTCGTTTTGCTCCCTTTCGGGGCAGGACGGGCGGCGCTTGATGTTTTTTGGGGAACCGTATGGAAAATTTTTTAGGGGGTATTGACGATGGAAAAAATGACATCCATGATCCGGGTCCGTATGGGGGCGGAGGACGCTCACTACGGCGGCAATCTGGTGGACGGGGCCCACATGCTCCATCTGTTCGGCGACGTGGCCACTGAATTGCTCATCATCAGTGACGGCGACGAGGGCCTGTTCTGCGCCTACGACAACGTGGAGTTTCTGGCGCCCGTCTACGCCGGCGATTTCATCGAGGCGGTGGGCGAGATCACCCACATGGGCAACACCTCCCGCAAGATGGTCTTCGAGGCCCGCAAGGTGGCCGTGCCCCGGCCCGACATCAGCGACTCCGCCGCCGACAAGCTGGCCGAGCCTGTCGTGGTCTGCCGCGCCTCCGGCACCTGCGTGGTGCCCAAGGACAAACAGCGCATCGCCCGCTGAACACCGCAAGCAAGCCCGATGAAAAGGAGGTTTACCCTATGGAAAAGCTGATTATCACCGCCGCCATCTGCGGCGCGGAGGTCACCAAGGAGCAGAACCCCGCCGTTCCCTACACGCTGGAAGAGATGGTGCGGGAGGCCAAGAGCGCCTATGACGCCGGGGCAGCGGTTATCCACGTGCACGTCCGCTGGGACGACGGCACCCCCACCCAGGACCGGGAGCGCTTCCGGGTCGTGATGGACGCCATTCAGGCGGCTTGTCCCGGTGTGATTCTGATCCCCTCCACCGGCGGCGCCGTGGGGATGACGCCGGAGGAGCGCCTCCAGCCCACCGAGCTGATGCCCGAGATGGCCACGCTGGACTGCGGCACCTGCAACTTCGGCGACGATGTATTCCAAAACGACATGCCCACTCTGCGGGCCTTTGGCAAGCGGATGCTGGAAAATCACATCAAGCCAGAGTACGAATGCTTTGAGATCGGCCATCTGGACACCGCTCTGACCCTGGCCCGGAAGGGGCAGGCGCCCGGCGAACCCATGCAGTTCAACTTTGTGCTGGGCGTGGGCGGCTGTACCCCCGCCACCGTACCCAACCTGTGCTATCTGGTCAGTCAGATCCCCGCCGGCTCCACCTGGACGGTCACCGGCATCGGCCGCCACGCCTTTACCATGGCCGCCGCCGCCATCGCCATGGGCGGCAACGTCCGGGTGGGCTTCGAGGACGAGCTGACCCTGTCCAGAGGCGTGCTGGCCAAGTCCAACGGCGAGCTGGTGGCCCGTGTGGTGGAGCTGGCCAAGCTGCTGGGCCGGGAGATCGCCACCCCGGACGAGGCCCGCAGGATTCTCAGTCTGAAGTAACCCGTGTTCCCAAACGCGGCCGGGAGCTGCACGGGGACCCGCCGCCCGCCGCGTTTCCGATTCCCAAACCAAACGCACCAAAACCAAACCATTCCCAACCCAATTCCCACATTCCCAATTCCAAACCCAAACCAACCCACAACCATTCCCAAATCCACATACCCGGTCCCCGAATCTCAATCTACAGGAGGTCAAAACATATGCAGAAAAAGGGCAATAAGTACGGCACTCACCGCGTCATCGAACCCAAAGGCGTGCTGACCCAGGCTGCGTACAAGATCGACAACAACATGGATGAGATCTACTCCAACGAGATCCTCTGCAACGTCACCGCCCTGAACGTGGACTCCGCCTCCTTCACCCAGATCGCCGACGTGTGCGGCCATGACGACCAGAAGATCGGCGAGATGATCCTGTCCATCGTGGCCGAGCGCGGCAAGCAGCAGAATCCGGTCACCGGCTCCGGCGGCATGTTCATGGGCACCGTGGCCAAGATCGGCGACGACCTGAAGGGCAAGATTGACCTGAAGGAGGGCGACCGCATCGCCTCCCTGGTGTCCCTGTCCCTGACGCCCTTGAAGATCCATAAGATCCTGGCCGTCCATCAGGACATCGACCGGGTGGATGTGGAAGCCCAGGCCATCCTGTTTGAAAGCGGCATCTACGCCAAGCTGCCCGACGACATGCCCGAGCCTCTGGCCCTGGCCGCCCTGGACGTGGCCGGCGCTCCCGCCCAGGCCCGCAAGCTGCCCAAGGAGGGCGACAGCGTCCTGATCCTGGGGGCCAACGGCAAGTCCGGCGTGCTGTGTGGCTACGAGGCTATGAAGAAGGTGGGGCCCAACGGCAAGGTGGTCGGCGTGGTCCGCAACCCGAAGCAGATCCCCGCTTTGAAGGAGCTGGGCGTCTACACCGACATCGTGCTGGCCGACGCCACCAAGCCCGTGGAGGTCATGGAGGCCGCCCTGGCCGTCAACGGCGGCAAGGAGTATGACATCTCCATCTGCTGCGTCAACATCGAGAGCTGCGAGATGTCCGCCATCCTGCCCGTCCGGGACGACGGCCTGGTGTACTTTTTCTCCATGGCCACCTCCTTCACCAAGGCGGCCCTGGGGGCCGAGGGCATCGGCAAGGACGTGACCATGATCGTGGGCAACGGCTACACCAAGGACCATGCCGACATCACCCTGAACGTCCTGCGGGAGAATCCCAAGCTGCGCAAGCTGTTTGAGGAGAAATACGTATAATACCCAAGGGAAGGCGCGTTACCGGCGGCGTCCGCGGGGACACGCCGGGGCGTTCCTTCCCTCTTTCCTGCCGCCGCGGTTACCCGAGGCGCGAATTCTGAAAGGCGGTGCGACCGAATGAACGAATCCAGACGCAAAGCGCTGTTCCCCCAGGTCTCTGATGAGGATTGGAACGACTGGCACTGGCAGGTGGCCAACCGGATCGAGACCCTGGAGGACCTGAAAAAGTACATCAGCCTGACCCCCGAGGAGGAAGAGGGCGTCAAGGCCTGCCTGGGCACCCTGCGCATGGCCATCACCCCCTACTACCTCTCCCTCATCGACCCTGACGACCCCTATGACCCCGTCCGCCGTCAGGCGGTCCCCACCGCCGCGGAGCTCCACCAGTCCAAGGCCGACCTGCTGGACCCCCTCCATGAGGACGCCGACTCTCCGGCCCCCGGCCTGACCCATCGCTACCCCGACCGGGTGCTGCTGCTCATCACCGATCAGTGCTCCATGTACTGCCGCCACTGTACCCGCCGCCGCTTCGCCGGCCAGCACGACGCCGGCCTGCCGGTGGATCAGGTCGACGTGGCCATCGACTACATCCGCCATCACCCCGAGGTCCGGGACGTGCTGCTCTCCGGCGGCGACGCTCTGCTGGTCTCCGACGAGCGGCTGGAGTACATCATCAAAGAGCTGCGGGCCATTCCCCACGTGGAGATCGTCCGCATCGGCTCCCGCACCCCGGTGGTACTGCCCCAGCGCATCACCCCCGCGCTGTGCGATATGCTGAAGAAGTACCACCCCATCTGGCTCAACACCCACTTCAACCATCCCAACGAGATCACCGCCGAGTCCGCCGCCGCCTGCGCCCGGCTGGCCGACGCCGGCATTCCTCTGGGCAACCAGTCCGTGCTGCTGGCCGGAGTCAATGACTGCGTCCACGTGATGAAGAAGCTGGTCAACGAGCTGGTGAAGATCCGGGTGCGCCCCTACTACATCTATCAGTGCGACCTGAGCATGGGCCTGGAGCACTTCCGCACCCCGGTGTCCAAGGGGATCGAGATCATCGAGGCCCTGCGGGGCCACACCTCCGGCTTCTGCGTGCCCACCTTTGTGGTGGACGCCCCCGGCGGCGGCGGCAAGACCCCCGTGATGCCCAACTATGTCATCTCCCAGGCCCCCCACAAGGTCATCCTGCGCAACTATGAGGGCGTCATCACCACCTACACCGAGCCCGAGCACTATGAGGAGACCTGCCACTGCGAGGTCTGCACGGGCAAGCGGAAGGTGGACTTGATGGGCGTGGCGGCGCTGGAGCAGGGGCACATGATGTCCATGGAGCCCGCCAACCTGGAGCGGCATAAGCGCGAGCAGCATTGACAGCAACGGGGCGGGGGCCGCGGCTCCCGTCCCCTTCCCTTGAAACGAGAGAAACGAGGTGGAACCCCTTGGAATCAAAACTGAACCTGAATTTTGAACTGGTAGAGGAGGCGCGGGCCCACGCGTCCAAGGTGGCCGACGACACCCAGCGGTTCATCGACCGCCACACCACCGTGGCGGTGGAGCGGACGGTGTGTCGCCTGCTGGGCATCGACGGGGTCAACGAGTTCGAGGTGCCCCTGCCCAACGTGGTGGTGGAGCATCTCACCGGCAAGAGCGCCCTGCCCCAAGGCGCGGCCTTCTGGGTGGGCAACGCCATGCTGGCCACCGGCAAGACGCCCCAGGAAATTGCCGAGGCGGTCTCCGCCGGCGAACTGGACCTGACGGCGCTGCCCGCCCACAGCGGCGCCGAGATCGAGGCGGTCCTGGACCCGGTGGTCCGGGAGGCCATGGCGAAGATCGCCGCCCGCCGGAAGCGCCGGGAGGACTTCCTGGCCGAGCACGGCGACAAGCAGGGGCCCTGGATCTATCTGATCGTGGCCACCGGTAACATCTATGAGGACATCACCCAGGCGACCGCCGCCGCCCGGCAGGGCGCCGACGTCATCGCCGTCATCCGCACCACCGGCCAGTCTCTGCTGGACTACGTCCCCTATGGGGCCACCACCGAGGGCTTCGGCGGCACCTACGCCACTCAGGAGAACTTCCGCCTGATGCGCCAGGCCATGGACCAGGTGGGGGCCGAGATGGGCCGCTACATCCGGGTGTGCAACTACTGCTCCGGCCTGTGCATGCCCGAGATCGCCGCCATGGGCGCCTTCGAGGGCCTGGACGTGATGCTCAACGACGCCCTGTATGGCATCCTGTTCCGAGACATCAACATGCAGCGCACCCTGGTGGACCAGAACTTCTCCCGCGCCATCAACGCTTACGCCGGCGTGGTCATCAACACCGGCGAGGACAATTATCTCACCACCGCCGATGCGGTGGAGGAGGCCCACACCGTGCTGGCCTCTCAGCTCCTCAACGAGCAGTTCGCCCTGCGGGCCGGCCTGCCCAAGTCCCAGATGGGTCTGGGCCACGCCTTTGAGATCGACCCCGCCGTAGAAAACGGCTTCCTCTACGAGCTGGCCCAGGCTGAGATGGCCCGGGAGATCTTCCCGGAGGCCCCCCTGAAGTATATGCCCCCCACCAAGTTCATGACGGGCAACATCTTCCGGGGCCATGTCCAGGACGCTCTGTTCAACATGGTCACCATCCTCACCAACCAGAAGATCCACCTGCTGGGCATGATGACCGAGGCCATCCACACCCCCTTCCTGTCCGACCGCTTCCTGGCCATCCAGAACGCCCAGTATATTTTCAATACTATGAAGGACCTGGGCGGCGAGATCGTGTTTAAGGAGGGCGGCATTATGCAGCAGCGGGCCGACCAGGTGCTGCACAAGGCGGCCGACCTGCTCTCCGAGATCGAGCGGCTGGGCATCTTCGAGACCCTGGAGAAGGGCATCTTCGCCGACATCAAGCGGCCCCGGGACGGCGGCAAGGGGCTGGAGGGCGTATTCCAGAAGGCCCCCGGCTATCGGAATCCCTTCCTGGAACCCATGATGAAAGGGGGAATGGATCAATGAGCTCCGGACTGTATCAGATCAGGGACAAGGACCTGGACACCACACTGGACCTCACCAAGCTGCGCCCTTACGGCGATACCATGAACGACGCCAAGGTACAGATGTCCTTCACCCTGCCGGTGAAGGACGACGACAAAGGGGCGGCGGCGGCGGTCCAACTGGCCCAGAAGATGGGCATCCCCGACCCCAACGTGGCCCTGCGCCAGAAGCTCGATGAGAATTTCACCTTCTATGTGGTCTACGGGGCCACCACCCACAGCGTCAACTACAACGAGATCGAGGTCATGACGGTGGCCGACGAGGCCATGGACATGGAGGAGACCAACGAGTACATTCGGGAGCACATCGGCCGCAAGGTAGTGGTGGTGGGCGCCTCCACCGGCACCGACGCCCACACCGTGGGCATCGACGCCATCATGAACCGCAAGGGCTTTGCCGGGCATTACGGCCTGGAGCGCTACGAGATGGTGGAGGCCTACAACCTGGGCTCCCAGGTGCCCAACGACGAGTTCATCCGCAAGGCCCGGGAGCTCCACGCCGACGTGCTGCTGGTGTCCCAGACCGTCACCCAGAAGGACGTGCATGTAAAGAACCTCACCGAGCTCGTCGAGCTGTGCGAGGCCGAAGGCGTGCGGGACAAGATGATTGTCTGCTGCGGCGGCGCCCGCATCACCCATGCGCTGGCCAAGGAGCTGGGCTTTGACGCCGGCTTCGGCGCCGGCACCTACGCCGGCGATGTCATCACCTTCGCCGTGAAGGAGATGGCCCGGCGCATGGGTCGGGAATAAGAACAGACCATGGGGCAGGGTGTGCCGCGGGGTGCGCCCTGCCCTTCGCGTGCTGTTGCTTCAGGCGGAACGGCACTCTTACAATTTTTGCGCAAGTTGACGCTTTACAGGCGAGGGCAATTAAGGTATCCTGAGAGGGAACCGGGGGATGAGGCTCCTGCCGGAAACGACACAACGTAAAGGGGACAGTACAATGCGAGGCGTAGAGACCCGTATCCAGGAGATTCGGCATCGGATCTTCCGGGAAGTGGCCCGGATGGCGTACCATACCGAGTGGCCGGTGGACAAGAGGATTGAGGCACTCCCTTATAAGATCATTCCGGGCGAGGTGGGCAACTTCCGCAACGACGTGTTCCTGGAGCGCGCCATCGTGGGCGAGCGCCTGCGGCTGGCCATGGGCCTGCCCTACCGCAGCGCCGCCGAGCACGCCCCCCTGTCGGACAACATCGAGGCGGCGGACCAGGATGAGACCTACTACACTCCGCCTCTCATCAATGTGATCAAGTTCGCCTGCAACGGCTGCAAGGAGAAGCAGGTGCTGGTGACCGAGGGCTGCCAGGGCTGCCTGGCTCACCCCTGTGTGGAGGTCTGCCCCAAGGATGCCATCCGGCTGGACCGCTATAACGGCCGGTCGGTCATCGACCAGGACAAGTGCATCAAATGCGGCCGCTGCGTGGATGTGTGCGCCTATCACGCCATCATCAAGCAGGAGCGGCCCTGCGCCGCGGCCTGCGGCATGAACGCCATTCACTCCGACGTCAATGGCAAGGCCGATATCGACTATGAAAAGTGCGTTTCCTGCGGGATGTGCCTGGTGAATTGCCCCTTCGGCGCCATCGCCGACAAGTCCCAGATTTTCCAGGTCATCCGGGCCATTCAGTCGGGCGAGCGGGTCTATGCCGCGGTAGCCCCCGCCTTTGTGGGCCAGTTCGGGCCCAAGGTGACTCCGGGCAAGCTCCGCGCCGCCATGAAGCAGTTGGGCTTTGCCGACATCTTCGAGGTGGCCATCGGCGCCGACCTGTGCGCCACCCAGGAGGCCGAGGACTTCATCCGGGAGGTGCCCGAGTCCCTTCCCTTCATGGCCACCTCCTGCTGCCCGGCCTGGTCGGTCATGGCCAAAAAGCTCTTCCCCGACTACGCCAGGTGCGTATCCATGGCCCTGACCCCCATGACCCTGACCGCCCGGCTCATCAAGAAGGATCACCCCCACGGCAAGGTGGTCTTTATCGGGCCCTGCGCCGCCAAAAAGCTGGAGGCCATGCGCAAAAGTGTCCGCAGCGAGGTGGACTTTGTTCTCACTTTTGAGGAGATGGCCGGCATTTTCGACGCCAAGCACTTGGACCTGGCCACCATCCAGGAGGACCCGGACGGCGTCAACGACGCCTCGGCCGACGGGCGGAACTTTGCCGTCTCCGGCGGCGTGGCCCAGGCGGTGGTGAACGTGATCCGGGAGCGATTCCCCGAACGGGATATCCAGGTGGCCAGCGCCGAGGGGCTGCAGGAGTGCCGGAAGCTGATGACGGGGGCCGTGGCGGGCAAATACCCCGGCTACCTGCTGGAGGGCATGGCCTGCCCCGGTGGGTGCGTGGCGGGCGCGGGCACCATGCAGCCCATCCTGCGGTCCAAGACGGCGGTGAACCAGTACGCCAGGCAGGCCAAGCACAAGACCTCTAACGAGACGGAGCATATCAAGGAGCTGGATAAGCTGGTGGATTGAGTCCGCCGGCTGTATGACACGCGGGGAGGAGGCGCCGACGGGGCGCCTCCTCCCCGCGCGATTTCAGAAGCCTGGAAAAGTTTTCAAAGATTTTTTCTCTTCTTGCGATAAAAGCCGGGGCCGGTGCGTTAACTGGATGAAAGGGCAAAACGCCAAAACCGACCAAACGGCGCAAACGTGCCCCATTTCGGAAAGGAAGGATTCTTATGAAGCATTTTCGCGCTCCCATCGTAGGTCTGCTGCTGACCGGCGTTCTGCTGGGCGCGGCGGGCGCCGCCACCGTCCAGCATATCACCGCCGACCTGCGTCCCGACATCACCGTCCAGGTGGACGGGGAGAAGCAGACCCTGCTGGACAAAAACGGCGACGTCGTCTACCCCATCACCTACGACGGCACCACCTATCTGCCCATCCGGGCCCTGGGCAACGCCATGGACCTGGAGGTGGAGTGGAACAGCAAGACTCAGACCGTCAGCCTCTACACCAAGACCGACACCAAGCCGGAGGACCTGACCCTGGAGAAACTCACCGAGCGCACGGAAGAGGCCGAGGACACCGTGGCCGAATTGAAGGCCGCCTCCACCTACGCCGGACGGAAGGACCAGTACGATCTGCACAGCGAGACCATCGACAACATTCGGGACGACCTGTACACCTACGCCCAACAGGTCAACGCCCAGCACATGGACGGCAAGCTGAAGACCGACGAATTCAACGTTCTGACCACCCGCATTGACAAGCTGGATAACCGGCTGAAGGACGCCCTGGATCTGCTGCGCAGCAAGACCATCGGCGACGAGACCGGCAAGCTGACCGTGGAGGAGACCCACGCCAAGGCCATCGACGAGCTGACCGAGCGGGTGAAGGCTGTGGAGACCGAGATCAAGGATCTGAAGCCCGCCGAAACCGACAGCGGCCGGCTGAAGCAGTACAAAAATATGGCGGTGGACCTGAGCCTGCTGTCCAAGGACATCAGCGCCGAGTACAAGAGCCTGAACGCCCACCTGCGGGATGAGAGCCTGAGCAACCGGCAGTACAATGCCCTCAACGACCGTATCAACGCGCTGGACGTCCGGATGAAGGACGCCTGGGACGACCTGGCCGACAAGACCGTGGACTACGACGGTAAGGATGACGACGCCTCCAAGCCGGAGGGCTCCGGCGCCTACGACAGCTATGTGAAGCAGATCGAGGCCCTGGACGCCAAGGCGGACCAGCGCCAGAAGGACGTGGAGAACTACAAGCCCGCCAAGGGAGAGCACAACAACAAGCAGGCATGGAGGGCCATCGAGCGGAAGCTAGACGCTCTGGACGACGAGATCGACGCCCTGGAGGATGCCATTGAACGGGACTATAAGGCCGGCAAGCTGACCGGCAGCGAGTACCGGGACCTGAACAAGCAGCTCGACAAGGTGGACGACCGGGTGGATGATCTGGACGACTGGTATGATGACGACTGGGACGATGACGACTGGGACGATGACGACTGGGACGATGACGACGATTGGGATGACTGAGTCGGAGTTGAAACAGTAAAACGGGAGGCGCGTCAATTTTGACGCGCCTCCCGTTTCTTATGCCTATAAGGAGAAGTCCTCGTCCTTGAGCCGGGAAAAGTCCGGGGCCGCCGGACGGGGCGGCACCCGCTTGAGCGGGTCGTATTGGAAGCCGCGGCAGTGGTACCCGGCGGGCACTACCCCCTTTTTGATGCACATGACGGTTTCGTCATCCAGTCTGGCGCTCCGGGAACAGTAGGAGCATCTGGGGTCCATCTTTTTTTCGAACAACATGTGCCGCGCCTCCAGCCTTTCCTTTGCTGTCTACCATCATAGCACAGCTTTCCGCCTTTTTCTACTGGTTTTTCGCACCGCGGCCAGGGCGGCGGTGAAGAACAGCAGCCACAGCACCCAGGCGCATACGGTGGAGATGGTAAGGGCGGTGGAGAAGTCCAAGGCGGAGAGGCTCTCCACCTGGTCGGCCAGGTAGGAGGACACGGGGGCTTCCAGGGGAAACAGGCGGGCGAGCAGCCCCACAAACAGGGCGGACAGGCCGCCGTGGAGCATTTTTCCCAGGATATAGGTCCGCGCCGACAGGCCGCTGCCGCCCAGGAAGGACAGGACCTGGCAGTGGACGGACAGCCCCGCCCATCCCAGCATGAAGGCGGCCATGGACATGCGTCCCGCCATGGCCCCCTCTCCGGACAGGGTCCAGACGCCGGAGGAGATTTCGAAAAATCCGGTGAGCAGCCGCTCCGCCCAGGCCTGGGAAAATCCCAGCGGTCCCAGCAGCCGCCCCAGGCGCCCGGCCAGCCCCGGCAGTACGCCGGAGAGAAAAAACAGCCTGATGACCACGGTGAAGAACACGACGAAGGCGCAGATATTCAGGGTGGAGAGGAAGGAGTCCCGGATGGCCCCGGTGAAGGCGGCGGTGAAGCGTGCGGCCTCAAAGCGGGGCCCGACCCGGCGGGGCTCGCCCCGGCGTTTGCCCGCCTTGTAAAAGCGAAATACCAGTCCCACGCACACCGAGGCCGCGGCATGGGCCAGGTAGAGCAGCACGCCCACCTTGCTGCTGGCAAAGACCCCAGCCCCCACCACGCCCAGAATAAAGGCGGGGCCGGAATTGTTGCAGAAGGCGAGCAGCCGCTCGGCCTCGGTCTTGGTGCACATGCCCTTCTGGTAGAGCTGTAAAGCGGTTCGGGCCCCCACCGGGTATCCCCCCACAAAGCCCAGGGCCAGGGCGGGGGCGCAGGCCCCCGGCACGTTGAACAGCGGGCGCATGATCCCCTCCAGCGCCCGGCCCAGATGCCCGGCCAGCCCCAGGTCCACCACCAGGGCAGAGAGGACGAAGAAGGGAAACAGGGAGGGGATGATGACGTTGTAGCACAGGGTCAGCCCGTCCCGGGCCGCCGCCATGGAGTCCTTGGGCCAGAACATGAGGGCCAGGGTGGCCAGCAGCAGGGCCAGCCCCAGGCAGAAATCCCGCACGCCCTGACGGGAGAGCAGCTTGGACATACACGCGTCACCTCCATAATGGAAAGGGTATGCGCCGGCGGGGATGTCCTATGCACGGTGGCGGGCTTGTGGTATAATCACGGCAGAGCGTTAGGATGCGGGCCCGAAAACAAGAGGCCGCAGGCGCGCTGCGCCTGCGGCCTCTTAGATGCGCAGAAATGAGGCGAGTGCCTGTGCAGCACGAGATCACAAAACCCATTCCTCTTCTGGATGACAGGGGAAACCTGACCGAGCCGGGGTGGGCTCGGCGGCCCCTGCCCGTCTACGACCGCTCCCGGGTGAAGGGCGGCCCCGCCCGGCGCAAGGAGTGGGACTACTATCTGGTCATGGGGGATGGCTTCGCCCTGGCTCTGACCATCGCGGACAGCTCCTACCTGGGCGTGGCTTCCATCTCCCTGCTGGACTTTCAGGAGGGCTGGCAGGTGACCCGAAGCCCTGTGCGGCTGCTGCCCATGGGCGCCACCGGCCTGCCCGGGACCTCCCAGAGGGGGAATGCGGCGGTGTCCGGCCGGGGCTATGCCCTGCTGTTCCACAACGACGGGCAGAACCGTACTCTCACCGCCCACATGGAGCGGTTCCGGGAGGACCAGACCCTGGACGCCCATGTGATCCTCACCGAAGCGCCGCCGGAGTCCATGGTCATCTGCACTCCCTTCGGCAAGCCGGGGCACTTTCATTACAACCAGAAGATCAACAGCCTGCGGGCCCAGGGGACGGTGCGTCTGGGGGAACAGGTGCGGCGCTTCGAGCCGGAGACCGCCTTCGGCACCCTGGACTGGGGCCGGGGGGTGTGGACCTGGCACAATACCTGGTACTGGGCCTCGGCCTCGGGCCGGCTGGACGGCGTGCCCTTTGGCTTCAACCTGGGCTGCGGCTTCGGAGACACCTCGGCAGCCACGGAGAACGCGGTCTTTTATGACGGAAGGGTCCATAAGCTGTCTGACGTGGCGTTCCGCCTGCCCTGGGACCGGATGGCCCCCTGGACCTTTACGGGAGAACGGTGCGCCCTCTCCATGACCCCGGTGCTGGACCGCTCGGCCTGTGCGGGCGCGGGGCCGCTCCGGTCGGAGCAGCACCAGATCTTCGGCCGGTTCAACGGCACCGTGGTGCTGGACGACGGTACGCCCCTCCGGGTGAGGGACCTGATGGGCTTTGCGGAAAAGGTGGAGAATCGGTGGTAGAGACACAGCGGACGGTGGACACGCCTCAGGGGCCCATCACCTATACTCTGACGGTGAAGTCGGTGAAGAATATGAACCTGCGCCTGGAGGGCGACGGGACGGTGCGGGTGTCGGTAAACCGCCGGGTGCCCTATGCGGCGGCGGACGCCTTCGTGCGCAGCCGGGCGGCCTGGATCGGCCGGGGGCGGGAGCGGCTCGCCCAGAGGGGAGCGCCCATTCCGCCTCCGGACCGGGAGGAGGCCTTGCAGAGCCTGACCCGGGCTCTGGACCGGGTGCTGCCTCTGGTGGAGCCTCTGGGGGTGACGCGCCCGGCCCTCCAGGCGCGGTATATGACCAGCCGGTGGGGGAGCTGTCATTGGACCCGGGGAAAGATCGTACTCAACACCGCCCTGGCCGCCCTGCCGGAGGAGCTGATGGACTATGTGACCCTCCATGAGCTGGTCCACTTCCTCCACCCCAACCACGGCCCGGGGTTTTACGCCGTGATGGACCGGCTGATGCCGGACTGGAAGGAAAAGCGGGCGCGGCTGAAGGGCTGCGCACTGCAAAAGCCCTAGGAAAAAAGAAGAGGGGCCGGTCTCTTTTGCCGCTGGACAGGCAAGGAGACCGGCCCTTTTGCATACACATCACCAGACAGGAGGACTCGCTATGGAGAAAAAACCGCGCAAAGAGAGTATTTTGGAAAAGACGGCGGAGGTGTTCGACCTGCCCGGCGACGTGGTGGCGGGCCTGCCCCGGGTGGAGCTGCTGGGAGACCGGCAGCTCCGCATGGAAAATCACAGGGGCATCCTGGCCTACGGCAGCGATGAGATTCACATCAGCGGCGGCAAGCTCATCGTCAAGGTCCGGGGGACCAATCTGGAGCTGCGGGCCATGAACGCGGTGGAGCTGCTGATCACCGGGGACATCACCGGGGTCGATTTGGCATAGGAGGGCGGCCATGCAGAAGATCATCAACTTTTTCCGGGGCAGCGTCCTCTACACCGTGACGGGGGCTTTCCCCGAGCGGTTCCTCAACCTGTGCGCCCAAAACGCGGTGCCCTTCTGGGGCCTGGAGTGGCTGGACGACCACACGCTGCGGCTGTGCTTCGCCCGAAAGGACGCCAAAAAGGCCCGGACCCTGGCGGAGAAGGTAATGTGCGAGGCCAAGGCCGCCCGCCGGGTTGGAGTTCCCTTTTTCCTGGCCAAATTCCGCAGGCGGTACGCCTTCCTGGCCGGGCTGGCTCTGGCGGTGGCGGCGGTGTGCGTGCTGTCCCGGTTCATCCTGACCATCGAGGTCACCGGCAACCGCGCCGTGTCCACCGCCGTCATCCTCTCCGAGCTCAACCGCCAGGGGGTGCGGGTGGGCGCCTACGGCCCGTCCATCGATGAAAAGGTGGTCAGCCAGGAGGCCCTCCTCCGCATTCCCGCGCTGAGCTGGATGGCGGTCAATCTCCACGGCACCCGGGCGGAGGTCATCGTCCGGGAAAAGGTGCCCAAGCCGGACATCGTGGACCGCACGGTGCCCTCCCACGTGGTGTCGGCGGCCACCGGCATCATCACCCATATGGAGGTGCTGGAGGGTCAGCCCCTGTTTCAGGAGGGGGACACGGTGCTGGCCGGGGAGATCCTCATCTCCGGCGTCATCGACGTCCCCGAGCCCCAGTACGCCGATACCGATCTGGGCACCCGCATCACCCACGCCATGGGCAACGTGTGGGCCCGCACCTGGCGGACCCTGGAGGCACGAATCCCCCTGGAGGCCCAGGTGAAGCGCTACACTGGGGAGGAGGTCACCCGCTATTCGCTGGGCATTCTGGACCGGCGGCTCAATTTTTATGGAAATAGTGGCATTTCCCTGGACAAGTATGATAAAATAACCTCATCCCATAGTCTGACCCTTCCCAGCGGCCGGGTGATGCCCCTGGTCCTCCGGGTCGAGCGCTATCGGGGCTATGCCACCGAGCCGGTGGCTCTGGACGCCGAGGCCGCCCGCACCCTGCTGGAGGAGCGGCTCCTGGAGCGGCTGGACGGGCTGGTGGGCGAGGACGGCGAGGTCCTGCGCACGGACTTTACCGTCCGGGAGGAAAACGGCATCCTGGTCGTCACGCTGCTGGCGGAGTGTCGGGAGCAGATCGGCCGGGTAGTGGAATTCGAGGGCCAGGTAGGGCACATCCTGCCTGGCGCGGGCACATAGGACAAGGGGGCGGCACGGCCGCCATTCAATAAGGAGCGAGGCTTTTTGACAGAACAGACCATCAGTATCGAGCGCATGGAGGAGGCCGTCAACCTGTTCGGCTCCTTCGACGAGAACATCCGCATCATCGAGCGGGAGCTCTCCGTGGCGGTGGTGAGCCGGGACGGGGAGCTGAAGGTCTCCGGCGAGGGGGAGGACGTGCTGGCCGCCGTCCAGGCCATCAACGGCCTGCTGACCTACTCCTCCCGGGGGGAGCAGATCAACGAGCAGAACGTCCGCTATATCCTCCAGCTTGTCCGCTCGGGCAACGCCGACAAGATCGGGGAGCTGGCGGGGGACGCGCTGTGCGTCACCGCCAAGGGCAAGCCCATCAAGGCCAAGACCATCGGGCAGAAGCGGTACGTAGAGGCCATCCGGAAAAACACCGTCACCCTGGGCATCGGCCCGGCGGGCACCGGCAAGACCTATCTGGCGGTGGCGGCGGCGGTGGCGGCCTTCCGCGGCGGGCAGGTCAACCGCATCATCCTCACCCGCCCGGCGGTGGAGGCGGGGGAGCGGCTGGGCTTTCTGCCCGGCGACCTCCAGTCCAAGGTGGACCCCTATCTGCGGCCGCTGTACGACGCCCTGTTCGACATGCTGGGCACCGAAAACTACGCCAAATACCTGGAGCGGGGCAACATCGAGGTGGCCCCTCTGGCCTACATGCGCGGCCGGACCCTGGACGACTCCTTTATCATCCTGGATGAGGCCCAGAACACCTCCCGGGAGCAGATGAAGATGTTCCTCACCCGGCTGGGCTTCGGCTCCAAGATCGTCATCACCGGCGACGTGACCCAGATCGACCTGCCCGCCGACAAGGTCTCCGGCCTAAAGGAGGCCATGCGGGTGCTCAACGGAGTGGAGGACATCGCCATCTGCCGCCTGAATGAGGCCGATGTAGTCCGGCACGTCATCGTGCAGCGGATCATCAAGGCCTATGAGGACGACGAGAACCGGCGCAGGATGCCGAAAAAGAAATAAGGCGGGACGGATATGCGCAAACTGTTTGTGGGACTGCTGTTCCTGTTCATCGACTATAACATCGGAAGCGTCAGCGTGACGCCGGGCTTCGTGGGCTATCTGCTCTTCTGGGCCGGCATGGGGGAGGTGGAGTGCCCCACCTTTACCCGGGTGCGGCCCCTGACCCTGGCTATGGCCGGGGCCTCGGCCCTGATATGGGTGCGGAGCTTTTTCACCGGGGCGTTTGACGTCGTCGGTCTGCTGCTGATGGTGGTCACCCTGATGCTGCAGTTGGCGGCTACCCGCTGGCTGGTCCAGGGCCTGTCGGAGCTCCAGGCGAGCCACGGCGCGGACCTGAAGGCCCGGAACCTGCTGACCGGCTGGAACATTATGGCCATTGGCAGCGTGTGCGTCTGCGTGTTCCGCATGGTGGCCTACTCCTTTGCCCAGGCGGCCCTGCTGCTCTATTTCGGCGGGGCGGTGTACTATGCGGTGCTGTTTTACCAGGCCGGGCGGGCCTATCAGAGGGTAAGGACGTGAGAGATATGGAACATGAGATTCTCATCGAGTCTGAGCTGGAGCGGGACGAGCTCTGGGCCGGACTGCTGCGGGAGACCATCTCCGCCGCCCTGGCGGCGGAGGGCGTGGCGGTGCCCTGTGAGGTGGATGTGCTCCTTACCGACGACGAGGGCATCCACCAGATCAATCTGGAGCAGCGGGGGGTGGACGCCCCCACCGACGTGCTGAGCTTCCCCATGTTCGAGTTCACCCCGGGGCAGCCCCCGGCGGAGGGGGCCGAAATCGACCCGGAGACCGGGCTGCTCCCGCTGGGGGATATGGTGGTCTCCATGGAGCGGGCCAGAGCTCAGGGGGAGGAATACGGCCACGGCACCAAACGGGAGCTGGCTTATCTGGCCGTCCACTCGGTGCTCCACCTGCTGGGCTACGACCACATGGACGACGGCCCGCAGAAAGCCCGGATGCGGGCGCGGGAGGAAGCCATCCTGAACCAGTTAGGCATTACGAGAGAATAGAGGATAAATTATGAACATCAAGAGATCCGGCATGATCACCATCGTGGGGCGGCCCAACGTGGGAAAGTCCACCCTGACCAACGCCCTGGTGGGGGAGAAGATTGCCATCGTCACCAATAAGCCCCAGACCACCCGCAACCGCATCTGCGCCGTCCTCAACCGGGGGGACAGCCAGTTCGTGTTCATCGACACCCCCGGCCTCCACAAGGCCCGGACCAAGCTGGGCGACTACATGGTGGGAGTGGTGAAGCAGAGCGTGGCCGACGTGGACGCGGTGATGCTTCTGGTGGAGCCCATCGCCAACGTGGGCGGGCCGGAGGAGGAGCTCATCGGCCGCATCCGGGCGCTGGGGGTCCCCGCCGTGCTGGTCATCAATAAGATTGACACCGTGAAAAAGGAGGACCTGCTGGCCGTCATGCGGGCCTATCAGGCCGCCCATGATTTTCAGGCCATCGTGCCTATCTCCGCCAAAAACGGGGAGGGGGTGGAGGACCTGCTCACCGTGCTGGCCGGTTTTTTGCCGGAGGGGCCGCAGCTCTTCCCCGAGGGCATGGTTACCGACCAGCCCGAGCGCCAGGTCATGGCGGAGATTTTGCGGGAGAAGCTGCTGCTCTGCCTGGATCAGGAGATCCCTCATGGCACCGCCGTGGAGATCACCCGATTTTCCGAGCGGGACAACGAGATCATCGACGTGGACGCCACCATCTACTGCGAAAAGACCAGCCACAAGGGCATTATCATCGGCAAAAACGGCGCCATGCTGAAGAAGATCTCCTCCCTGGCCCGGCAGGACATGGAGGCCTTTATGGGGGCCAGGGTCTATCTGGAGACCTGGGTAAAGGTCAAAGAAAACTGGCGGGATAATTTGAATTTTATCCACAATGTGGGCTATCGGGACGATTAAATTTTACCGCTCATAATCCATCCGCGGACAGGCACCCTAAGAACAAAGGGGGCCAGAGCCATGGATGCTGAGACCATGTGGGATCTGTTTCTGAAGACCGGCTTGCCGGAGGCATATACCCTCTGCCGCTTCCTGTGGGAGGCGGAGGAACAGACGGCGCGGGAGGAGCATTCGGCGTGAGCCGGACTGCCCGGCCCCGCGGCCGTACATAGCGGGCAGGTGGAACCATGCACATTACGACACAGGGCCTGGTCCTGCGAGAGACCAGCTATAAAGAGGCCGACAAGATCCTGACCGTCCTCACCCGGGAGGGCGGCAAGCGGACGGTAAAGGCCCGGGGGTGCCGCCGGAAGAACAGCCCGCTGGCGGCCTCAGCCCAGCTTTTGGTCTGGTCGGACATGACGCTGTTCGAGTACCGGGATTATTTTACCCTCAACGAGGCGGAGGCGCTGGAGCTCTTCTGGGGCGTCCGGCAGGACGTGGAGAAGCTGGCTCTGTGCTCCTATTTTGCCGAGGTCACCGAGCTGGTGGCCGAGGAGGGAAGGCCGGACGCCGGGCTTTTGCCCCTCATCCTCAACTCCATGTATGCCCTGGACAAGCTGAAGAAGCCCCTGCCGCTGGTAAAGGCGGCCTTTGAGCTCAAGCTGCTGTGCCTGGCAGGCTACGAGCCGCTGCTGGACGCCTGCGCCGTCTGCGGCCTGCCCGAGCCGGAGCAGCCCGCTCTGGATCTGGCGGAAGGGGTGCTGCGCTGCGGACACTGTGGCAGCGGCGGCGGGCCCGCGCGGGTTTTGGATACCGCTGCCCTGGCCGCCATGCGCCATGTGGTGTACGGCGACCCCAAAAGGCTGTTTTCCTTTGCCCTCTCGCCGGAGAGCCTGTCCCGGATGGCTGCGGCCTGTGAGGGCTTTCTGCTGGCTCAGCTCGACCGGGGATTTCGCACCCTGGATTTCTACAAGACCCTGTAGACCGGAAAAGGAGGCAGTATGCGGCTTTTTATAGTGGATGCCTTTGCAAAGCGGCGGTTTGCCGGGAACCAGGCGGGGGTGGCGCTGCTCCCGGCGGGGGAGGACTTCCCGGAGCCGGGTTTCATGCAGGCCCTGGCCGCCGAGCTCCGGCACTCGGAGACGGCGTTCGTAAAGCGGCTGGGTCCGGACCGGTTCCGGCTGCGCTACTTCACGCCGGAGGGGGAGGTGGACCTGTGCGGCCATGCCACCATCGCCGCCTTCACGGTGCTGCGGGAGGCGGACGGCCTGCCGGTCGGGGGCTGTACCGCCCTGACGCGGGCGGGGGCGCTGGCCATCCAGGTGGAGGAGGAGGCCGTGTGGATGGACATGGCCCCGCCCCGGGTGCTGCGGGCCCTCACCGACCGGGAGGCGGCGGCGGTGTACCGGGCCTATGGCCTGCCGGAGGAGTGTCGTCCTGTTGCTCTGCCGGTGCAGGTGGTGAGCACCGGGCTGGCCGACGTCCTGCTGCCGGTGGACAGCGGGGAGACTTTGGCGGCGGCCATCCAGGATGAGGCCGAGGTGAAGCGCCTGTCGGAGGAGCTGGACGTGGTGGGGGTCCACATGTTCTGCCGGACGCCGGGGACCCGGGCGGTGGCCCTGTGCCGGAACTTCGCCCCCCGTTACGCCATCCCGGAGGAGGCGGCCACTGGCACCTCCAACGGGGCGCTGACCTACTATCTGTACCGCCTGGGGCTGGTGGAGGCCGGAGCGGAGAGCCGCTTTTTCCAGGGAGAGTCCATGGGGAAACCCTCGGAGATCCGGACCCGGCTGCTGGAGACCCCGTCGGGCCCCAAGGTACTGGTGGGCGGGCAGGCGGTGCTGTCCCTGCGGTGTGAACTGCTGTGACGACGCAGAGTGAAACATGTGGTCGAGCGGTGCGGATACGCCTGCGTATCCGCACCGCCTTTTTGCAAAAAAGCACAAAATCTTTACATTTTACTTGCCCGCGCTCATTTTGGTGGCGGCGCTCACGCTGACCGCCTGCGGCGGAGGGCAGATCTGCTTCAAAGGGGAGGATATTACCCGCGCCCGGGGGCGCCGACGCAAGCAACTGCGCCGCCAGATGCAGATGATCTTTTAGGACCCCTTCTCCTCGCTGGACCCCTGCCTATGTATGGCGGAGCTGATTGCAGAACTCCTGCGGATATTCAGAGTTTGCCGGACCCACGACGAGGAGGAGCGCCGGGTCAAGGAATTGATGGACACTGTGGGCATCTCGGCCCACATGGCCTGCGCCTACCCCCATGAACTAGATGACGGGCGCCGCCAACGGATCGGCATCGCCCGTGCACTTGCGCTGGACCCGGATTTCGTGGTATGTGACGAGCCGATCTCCGCCCTGGACGTATCCATCCAGGCCTAGGTTCTGAATCTGCTGAAAGAATTGCAGCGTGACAAGGGGCTCGCCTATATGTTCATCACCCACGATCTGTCCGTGGTCCGTCATATCTCCGATGATATCCTGGTAATGTGTAAGGGGCAGATGGTGGAAAAGGCTCCAGCCAAGGAGCTCTTTTGTCGTCCCATGCATCCCTATACCCGGGGACTCATCTCGGCCATCCCTGTTCCCGGCCTCCACCGGGAACGGCGGCACATTCTACTGAAGGGGGAGGTTACCTCGCCGGTGGACCCGGAGTCGGGCTGCCGTTTTTTGGCCCGCTGCCCCTATGCGAAAGAGAGATGCGCCTGCGAACAGCCGACACTGGTGGAGTGCGGCCCGGACCATCTGACGGCCTGCCACTTTATCCATGAGATCTATGGGGCGTAAGTGGGCGGGCGGACCGCCGGTCCTGCTGGCGCTGACCGGCCTTTTGGCTGCACCGGCGGAGGCGGTGGTATACGAGGGTGCAGACGCTGGGGTCGTGGTCGCCGTCAGCGAGGGAGCCATGACGCCCCGGGCTATTGCCCAGTCCTATGGGGCCAGGGTCACGGAGACGGCCCTGGGGGGCTCTGACAGCGGGTGCCTTCCGACAGGCGGGGCAGACCGACGTGGCCATCGCCTGCGGGGGACATCTGGGAAACAGCCTGCCCGGCGGCACCATCACCCTGGCCGATGTCTACCAGGTCTTTGCCGTAGATGGTCAGGTGGTATCCGTCACGATTACGGCCGGAGAGCTCTATCACTTGATGGAACAGGCCGTGAGCGGCACTGCCATTGACGCGGCGGAGCGCATCGATCCGGCGCGGGGCTCCGACGCCTTCCCCCAGACATCGGGCTTCTCCTTCACCTATGACATCTCTCAGGTCCTGGGCCGCCGCAGGTGTATTTTGAAAAAAGGATTCTAAGTCAGGGTGCGCAGGGTCGGGTAGAGGGCCCGAAATACTGGATAGCGTGCCTCATACCGACGTACAATCTCAGCATCCGGAAAGGCTGTGTCCGTGACCTGAAGCGTCCTGGCCGCCAGCTCCTCCAGACTGCCGCAGGCGCCGCAGCCCTTGACCGCCAGCATGGCCGCTCCCATGGCCGGACCCTCGGTCTGAATGTAATCCATAGGAATGTTCAGTACATTTGCCAGGATGTGACGCCACACCGGACTCTTGGCGCCTCCGCCGCAGACAGTGGCCCGCCGGACCTCCGCTCCCACGGATCTGGCGATCTCCAGCGCGTCCCGAAACGCAAAGGCCACGCCCTCCAGCACCGCTTGGGTCATCTGCCCCCGGGAGGTGTCCAGGGAGAGCCCCACAAAGGCGCCCCGGACCGCCGTATCGTTGTGGGGGGTGCGCTCCCCCATCAGGTAAGGAGCAAACAGTACGGGATTGTTGCCTAGCTGGGAAACGTGCGCCTGTTCGCCGCTGAAGTCGCCGCTTTTCAGGATGTTCTCCATCCACCACTGGTTGCAGGCGGCGGCACTGAGCATGCAGCCCATCAGGTGATAGCCGCCGGTGGCATGGGCAAAGGCGTGCAGGGCGTGATTTTGGGGCAGACGGAACTGATCGCAGGTGATAAAAAGGGTGCCCGATGTGCCCAGGGAGAGATTGCAGCTCCCGTCAGTCAGGGTGCCAGTGCCAACGGCGGCCGCGGCGTTGTCTCCCGCCCCGGCGCACACCCGCACAGATTCCGGCAGTCCCAGTGCCCGGGCCGCCTCCGGCCGCAGGGTGCCGGTGACCTGCCAGCTTTCCCGGAGCACCGGAAGCTGCTCTGCACGAATCCCGCAGATCCGCAACATTTCGGCCGACCACTGCTTATGGGCGGTATCCAGCAGGAGCGTGCCGGCCGCGTCGGAATAGTCTGTACTGTGCACGCCCGTCATGCGATAGGCCAAAAAGTCTTTGGGTAGCATGATCTTATCAATTCTGGAAAAACGCTCCCGCTCGTGTGCGCGGACCCACAGGAGCTTGGGGGCGGTAAAACCGGCAAAGGCGATGTTGCCGGTCAGGGCGGAAAGCCGGTCCTCCCCTATTTCCCGGTTGAGCCAGGCGGTCTCCTGGACGGCCCGACCATCATTCCAGAGAATGGCCGGCCGGATTACCTGATCCTCCCAGTCCAGGAGGACCAGACCGTGCATCTGCCCGCCGAAGCTGATGCCGTCCACCGCGGCGGGGTCGAACCCTTCCAGAAGGGCTCGGGTCCCTGCACAGGTCTGGGACCACCAGTCCTCCGGCGACTGCTCTGACCAGCCGTTCCGGGGAAACGAGAGAGGGTACCTCCGCTGTACGGTCCGCAGCACGCGTCCGCTCTGCTCCATCAGCAGCAGCTTGACTGCAGAAGTGCCTAAGTCGATTCCGATATACAGCATAGTATGTTCCCCTTTCAGCATGTCTGCGGCGGCGCGGGCTCTGCAGAGCAGAACAGGATGACAGTGCCGGCGGCCAGGGCTCCGGCTCCCGTCAGCAGCAGGGCGGGTACGCCAAAGCAGTCCAGCAGTATGCCGCCGGTCAGCAGGGAGAGCAGCACGCCCAAGGTGGAAGCCGCGTTGAGATAGGCCTGGCCGCTGATAGCATCTCGGTGCGGAATGACGGCACCGGTGTAGTACACGCTGCTCACGACGAATAGGGCATATCCTAACTGGAGCAGCTCGGTGGACTGAAGCAGAAACAGATTTCCAGAAAAATAGGCCAGGAGCATTTTTGCAGTCAGAAGGACGCAGGACAGCTTCAGCCACTGGTCGCAGCGCAGCTTTCCGATGACCCGCCCGAAAAGAAACAGCACCGGCACCTCCGCGCAGGCGGCGATGGCGGAGGCCACGCCAGTGGCCTCCTCATTTCCACCTTTGAAGGCCACAATCTGATAGATAAAGTTGGACATATAAGTGTGTCCCATCATCAGAAGCACACACCCGCCCAGCAGCAGGGTATAGCGCCGGTAGGTCCGCAGAAACGAGACGTCGAATCCCCGCCGGACGGGCGTCTTTCCCTCTGGAGGCAATGGGGGAGGAAGGAAGCCCGGCCGCTGGGCGCGGTAGGCGTCGGCCGAGGCAAAGAACCAGAGGATACCGACCAGCAGCGCCGCGGAGAGCGCCGCTCCGACGCAGAACATGGCGGAGGTGCCGAACCGCAGCAGTAGGCGCCCCACGATTACCGAGCAGAGGGCGTAGCCCAGAGAGCCGGTGCCCCGTCCGACGCCAAAGTTGACCGGTACGCCAAACTGGATCTCGCACATGGCCGCGGAGTTGAGAAAGGCCGGGAAGAGCTGCAGCAGCAGGCAGTTGATTAGAAACAGGGGGACGGCGCCTCCCCTGGGGATGCCCGCCAGCAGAATCAGATTGTCCGCCAGCAGGACCCCGGCGCCCAGCAATAAAAAACCCCTGAGTGCCCTGCGGCCCCTGCGGTTCAACAGTTCACCAAAAAAGATCTGTCCCCAAAAGCTGAGCCCGGCAGCAATTCCCAGTAGGACTCCGATGAGGGTGTTGTTTAGACCACAGGAGAGCAGGAATACGCTGCTGTAACAGTACAGGCAGCCGTCGATCGCCCATTCCGCTCCCTGCATAAGCGAATAGGACGGTGTGATTGTGGACATGGGGCCGTCTCAACTCCTTGCGGGAGATTTGGAAAATGGCCGCCGTGCAAGTACACAGCGGCCATTCCCAGAAAAGAGGGATGATAGTTTGGGATTAGAGCTCGATGCAGCGCCAGTTGTCCCGGGTGAACAGCTCGGTGCCGGTCTCGGTGATCCGGTAGCAGTCCTCGAATCGAAACCCGTACTCCTTGGAGCGGAAGAAGTGGTCGCCTGCAATGGTCATGCCGGGCTTCAGCTCGGTGGGGTTGTTGAAGCGGAACGTGGGGGGCTCCCCCTCGAAGACGCCGATGCCATGGGAGGCACTGGCCGGAGGAGGTCCATAGCCGTGGTCCACGAACCAGTCGTAATACTTTTGATAGACGGCCTCGGAGGTCATACCGGGTTTGACCCACTCGCAGATAAGCCGCTCATGGAGGTCCAGCATGAAGTCAATCTCCTTTTTCATGGAGTCGGGCATCTTGCCGAAAAGGATGGGGCGGCCGTAGGCAGAGGCGTATCCTGCATAGTGGCAGCCGATGTCAATGTTGATGAGGGTGTCGCGGCCCAGCTTGTTGTGGGTGCTGCGGCCGATGCCGCTGCGGCTGCGGTAGCCGGAGTAGCACAGGATAGGGAAAGAGGGCCCCTCACCGCCGTTCTTATACAGCTCGGCGGCCAGCACACCTTCCAGCTCGTACTCGGTCATGTCGGGATGGATTTTGCCCAGAGCGTCGTTGAAGGCCTTCTGGGAGAGGAGACAGGCTTCGCGCACCATTTCCTGCTCATAGGCGGACTTGTTCATGCGCAGGTCGATGAGCAGGTCGCCGCAGTCGATGACCTCGCCGCTGGGCTGAACGGCGGCACAGATCTGCTCATAGAGGGGGTGCGGGGTGATGTTGTAATCAGCCAGGCCCAGACGTTTGACACCCTTGCCGCCGGTGACCTCGCCAAACAGCTCACTCAGGCTGTGATATGTCACGCCGATCCAGTCGCGCACCGGCCCGCTGGTGTGGCCGAAGGCGGAGCAGCCGCGGACGGCGTCCATGCCAAAGGGAGTCTGGCCGCCAAACTCGGGGGCCTCGCCGCCGATCAGCACCAGTGGCGTGCCGGTACGGCCCACCAAAACGCCGCCCACCTCAAACAGCGGCCAGTATTTACTCAGGTAGAAGACGTTTTCATACACGCCGGTATCGGCATAGCAGAGGACCGCGTCTAGGTCCCGCTCGGCCATCTTGGCCTGAAGACGATGTATCCTCTCAAAATAATCGCTGTCGGGGATCGTTTTTACCATAAAAGCACACCTCAATTTTTCATTTCAGCCCGTCTTTCCCCGCAAACCTACTGCTGCTATAGAAAAAACTTTATTGAAAGATGGTTGAAAGTGACTTTTAATATAGCATACACCCGTTAGTTTGTAAAGGGCGTCTCAGTCAATTTTTCCTAAACACTCTAAAAACTAAATAAATTTGTAGATTAAAACAAAATATATTTGTCTTATTTGGCTAAATTATTAAACGATTGTAACTTTACATCGCTGTGGAGAGATGGTAGTATAATTATAACTTACTTGCTTTCTAATAACAAGAAAGAAAGCTTGCAGGAGGTGCCGTATGTCCAAGGGCGGAATCGACCTCAGAACGCTGAGTGATGCGAACCGCATCCATGTTTTGAAGATTATCCATGAGCAGAAGAGCATTTCCCGGACTGAACTGGCCGGAATGACTGGGCTGAGCCTTTCGGCGGTCTCACGGATCGTCAAACAGCTCATTGAAGACGGCTTTGTTTTGGAGACGGGTTACGGCGACTCCAGCGGCGGCCGGAAGCCCATCACCATCCGGGTCAACCCCTTGGCGGGATACGTCATCGGCGTGGATTTCAGCAAAACCAAGGCCAATGCCGGGGTATTCAACTTCTGCGGTGAGATGATCTTTCAGTACGTGGCTCCCATCCATGGACGCGCCTATTTGGATGGTTTATACGAGGCCATTGACAACTGCGTTGCCTTTCTACACGCCAAGGAACGCCTTATGCTGATCTACTGCGGCGTCCGGGGACTGATCGACAGCAACACCGGTACCATTTTGTCCTCCACCACCTTCGGGTGGGAGAATATTCCCCTGCGGCAGCTCCTGACCGACCGCTACTCCGTGCCGGTGGGGCTGGATATCAATGCCAGGCTGGCAGCTCTGGGCGAGTGGAAAACGGTTTACGACGATTCGGTGGACGATCTGGTCTATGTTACTACCTCCTGGGGCATCTGCGCCGGGGTGATCTCCCACCGGGAGCTGTTCCGAGGCGGCTGGGGCATGGCGGGTGAGATCGGAAACACCATTAATTTTACCGGCGAGGGGAACCCTTTCCTGCGGAATCTGGAGGAATCCTGCGGCGGCCAGATGCTGATCCGGCGTGCCCAGGAGAGCTGGGGCGCGCAGGACAATTTTCTGCTGCGCAAGCTGACGGGGGACTGTGCCGACAAGGTGACGGTGGAGGACATCGTGGCCGCGGCCAACTCGGGCGACGCATTTGCCGTCCGGCTGGCCCGGGAGGCGGCCGCCGTGCTGGCTCTGGGGCTGTTTAACGTGGTCTATATCTATAACCCAAAGGTCGTCGTTATCGGCGGGCTGCTCTCCGAGATGGGGGATATCGTGCTGGAGCCCATAAAGAAGATTTTGCGCCAGCGTCTCCCTGAGCTGATCTATCGCCAACTGAAGGTGGAACTCACGGTTTTGGGTAGCCGGGCCAGCCTGGTGGGCGCGGCGGAGGCTGCCTTCCATGTGATTTTTACTAGTCCAATCGGCGACCCGCACGGCCACAACAATATGCTCTGCGTCGGGACTTGAATAGTAAATAGCCCTGTCGCTATTCGCTATAAAAGAGAAAAATCAATTAAAACAGGAGGAAACATCATGAAAGCCAAAAAGACACTGTCCTTGCTCCTCTGCGCTTCCGTCATCGTGGGTATGCTCGGCATGATGAGCGGCTGCAGCAACAGCACGTCCCAGAGCCCCAGCCCCAGCGCCAGCGCGCCCGCGGAGAGCGCCCCCGCCGAGACCGGTACCGCCAGCCTGCTGGACCAGATCAAGAGCTCCGGCGTGATGGTGGTCGGCACCAGCGCCACCAACGCCCCCTGGGAGTCCATTGATGCCGACGGCAACTACGTGGGCTATGACATGGACCTAATCAATGAAATTGCCTCCCGCATGGGGGTCGAGGTCCAGATCGAGGATATGGCCTTCGACGCTTTGGTGGCCGCTGTCCAGACCGGTAAGGTCAATGTGGCCATCGCCTCCATGGGCGCGAAGGAAGAGCGCAAGGAGAAGGTCGATTTCACCCAGATGTATCATCAGCAGATGAACGTATACATTGCTCAAAAGGATTCCGATATCTCCATCGCCAATATGGAGGACATCGCCGCCTACAACGTGGGCGTGCAGAGCGGCACCCTGCCCGACCAGTACATTACCGGTCTGGTGGACGCCGGAAAGATGAAGGATTCCCAGGTTTCCCGCTATGAAGCCCCTGAAAACATGATTCTGGACCTGGAGGCCGGCCGTATCGACCTGGTGGCCGGCGATAAGAACCAGGCCAAGGTCTTTGAGGGCATGTATAACGTCAAGATTATCTACGAGTGCTCCTTCTTTGGCACCGGCGAGAACATCGCCGTCCCCAAGAATCAGCCCGAGCTGCTCAGCGAGCTGGACGGTATCCTGGACGACCTGCGTGAAGAGGGCTTCCTGGACGAGCTGGCCCTGAAGTGGGAAGTGGACTGAGTAACGCCATATCGGCAACCAACCAAAATCCATCGCCGCAGCGGGCATTTCCGCCCGCTGCGGCCCTCAAAAACCAGGGAGAGACGGAACGAATCGGCGCGCACAGGCGCGCATGTCCCGGCTGAATTGACCGCGCAGCGCATGTGTGCGGGGATTTGTTTCGTGTTTACCCGGACCCATGGGAAGAGGTCTTTATGGAACTGACATTCAACAGATTATTTACATATCTGATCCCCTATCTTTTAGGCGGTATCTCGGTGACCCTCTCGGTCTCCTCCCTGGCCCTCGTGATTGGAGCAGTGGGCGGTTTGCTGCTGGCCTTCCTGCGGGTATACGGCGGGCGGGCCGTCCAGGTGCTTATGACGATCTTCAGTGCGGTGTTCCGTGCCATCCCCCAGACCATCCTGCTCCTGCTGCTCTACTTCGTCATCGCCGGTTCAATCAACATCTCTGCGTACTGGGCGGGTACGCTCTCTCTGGCGGTCATAAGCTGCGTTTATCAACTGGAGATTTTCCGCTCCGCCATCGAGTCGGTGGATTACGGCCAGATGATGGCCGCCCGCGCCATCGGAATGTCCCATTTCAAGGCGGTCTTTTACATCATTCTGCCCCAGGCACTGCGCCGGGCCCTGCCCTCCTGGGCCAATGAGGCCGCCGGCGTGATCAAGGCGTCGTCCCTAGTGTATATCATCGGCGTGGTCGAGATTATGCGGCTGGCCCAGTATGAAATTGCCCGGAGCCGACAGCCCTTTGCGGTCTACATTGCCGTTGCGCTCATCTACTTCGCCTGCACCTACCTGACCAACTTTGCGCTGCGCAAAGTGGAAAGACGCCTGGCGATTCCCGACATTTCTTAACTGCGAGGTCATGTAAAATGGGTAAAGAAATCATCCGTCTGGAAGGCATTAAAAAGTCCTATGGCCAAAGTGAGGTTCTGAAGGGGATTGATCTGTCTGTCAACGAATCTGAGGTAGTCGTCCTTCTGGGGCCCAGCGGCACCGGCAAGAGTACGCTGCTGCGCTGTATCAACCTCCTTACTGTTCCGACCGAAGGCCATGTGTGGGTCAGTGGTCAGGAGCTGACGGCCCCCAAGGTCAACATCAATCACGCCCGTGAGCACCTGGGTATGGTGTTTCAGGAGTTTAACCTGTTCGCCCACCTGCGGGCCATCGACAACGTGGCGGTGGGGCTGACTAAGGTGCTGGGCGTGAAGAAGGCGGAGGCCCAGGAGAAGGCCCGGATTGAGCTGGAGCGGGTAGGCTTAGGCGACAAGCTGGATCTGTACCCCGGCCAGCTCTCCGGAGGCCAGAAGCAGCGGGTGGCTATTGCCCGTGCTCTGGCCATGGACCCGGAGGTCATGCTCTTCGACGAGCCCACCTCGGCCCTGGACCCGGAGCTTATCGGCGAAGTACTGGAGGTCATGCAGAAGCTGGCCCAGGAGGGCATGACTATGGTCTGCGTGACCCATGAGATGCACTTTGCCCGCCGTGTGGCCAACCGCATTGTCTTTCTGGAGGGCGGCGTGATCGTGGAAGAGGGGACGCCTGACGAGTTTTTCGAGCATCCCAAGACCGAACGTGCCCGCCAATTCCTCGGTAAGTTTGAAAGCCAGTTCGACTGAGGAGGGGTTATTATGAATGTAAACTTTCTGGAAATTGCCATTCCCGCATTCTGCCGGGGCGCCCTCATTACCTTGGAGATGTCGGCCATCTCCCTGCTCCTGGGCCTAGCGGTGGGGATACCCTTGGCCTTTGCCAGAGTCTATGGCGGTAAGATACTGCGCAATTTCAGCCTGGCCTATTCGGAACTGATGCGAGGCACGCCCGTATTGGTGCAGCTCTTCATCGTCTATTACGGTCTGCCCCAGTTTGGCCTGGTGCTCTCTCCCATGGTGGCCGGCTGCCTGACCATGGGGCTGAATTCGGCGGCCTATCAGATCGAATATTTCCGGGGAGCCATCCTCTCCATCGGCCCCGGTCAGATGATGGCCGCACGGGCCCTGGGGATGTCCCAATTCAAGGCGATTCGCGTGATCCTGATGCCGCAGGTTTTCCGTATCGTCCTGCCCACCTGGGCCAATGAGGCCATCTCCATGATTAAAAATACGTCAGTGTGTTATCTGATTGCCGTGCCCGAGCTGATGACCCAGGCCAAGATCATGATTTCTCGGTTCTACAACACCATTGAGTCCTACTCCACTGTGGCGATTTTTTACCTGGTGATCATTGGCGTGATGACCATCATTTTCTCCGTGGCGGAGAAGAAGATCAAGATTCCCGGTCTGACCATAGAAAAGGCCAAAAAATAACGCCGCACCTGGGCGCTCCCGGAACAGCTTACGAGCTGTTCCGGGAGCGCTCTTTTGCTGTGGGCCAAGGCAGAAGGTGCAATCTGCGCAGAGAAAACGATGCATGAAGTATTGCATCGGATGCAAAAACAGGCTATGATAAATACGATCCATCAGGTATATCCAATGCGATTGGGTGGAAGCCTGCAGGCGACTGCCACGATGCTTGGAAGGAAAGCAGGAACTATGACCGATTTGTTTGAAAAATCCATTCAGACTCTGGAACTGCCCCGCGTGCTGGGCCTTCTGGCCGACCAGGCGGTGACAGAGGAGGGCAAGGAGCGCTGCCGGGCCCTGCAGCCACTCACAGACGCCGACGACGTGCAGCGCCGACTGGCCGAGACCTCGGCGGCCCTGAGTATGCTGGTCCTGCGGGGCACGCCGTCACTGTCCGGTGTCAAGCCGGTGGCCGCGGCCCTCCAGCGGGCCGACATGGGGGGCGCGCTGAACACCCGGGAGCTGCTGGACATCGCCGCCCTGCTGCGCTGCGCCCGGTCCGCCCGGGACTACGCCACCGGGGAGGGGAATCAGAAGACCTGCATCGACCACCTTTTCGCCTCCCTGACCGCCAACCGCTTCCTGGAGGACAAGATCTCCGGCTCCATTCTGGGGGAGGACGAGATCGCCGACGCCGCCAGCCCGGAGCTGGCCGACATTCGGCGGCATATCCGGGCCTCGGCCTCCAAGGTGCGGGACATCCTGCAAAAGCTGATCTCCTCCTCGCAGGCCAAGTACCTCCAGGAGTCCATCATCACCATGCGCTCCGGCCGGTATGTGGTGCCGGTGAAGGCGGAGCACAAAAACGACGTTCCCGGCCTGGTCCACGACGTGTCCGGCTCCGGCGGCACCTTTTTCATCGAGCCGATGGGGGTGGTCAAGACCAACAACGAGCTGCGGGAGCTCCAGGCCCGGGAGGAAAAGGAGATCGAGCGCATCCTGCGGGAGCTCTCCGCCGACTGCGCCGGGCATAAAGAGGATATCATCCAGGACTACGATCTGCTGGTGATGCTGGACGTGATCTTTGCCCGGGCCAAGCTGTCCACCCGGATGGATGCCAGCGAGCCCAGGCTGGGCCGGGACGGTATCGAGCTGAAAAAGGCACGCCATCCCCTGCTGGACCCGGCCAAGGCGGTGGCCAACGACCTGCGGCTGGGGGAGGGCTTCGACACGCTGGTCATCACCGGCCCAAACACCGGCGGCAAGACCGTGACCCTCAAGACCATCGGCCTTCTGACGCTGATGGCCCAGTGCGGTCTCCACATCCCGGTGGCCGACGACAGCCGGGTAATGGTCTTTGACCATGTGCTGGCCGATATCGGGGACGAGCAGTCCATCGCACAGAACCTGTCCACCTTCTCCTCCCACATGGTGAATATCGTGGGCATCCTGGGCCAGTGCGGGCCGGGGACCCTGATCCTCTTCGACGAGCTGGGAGCGGGCACCGACCCGGTGGAGGGCGCGGCCCTGGCCGCCGCCATCATCGAGTCCGCCCGGGAGCGGGGGGCGCTGGTAGCCGCTACCACCCACTATGCCGAGCTGAAGGTCTACGCCATGACCACCAGGGGGGTGGAGAACGCCTCCTGCGAGTTCGACGTGGAGACCCTGGCCCCCACCTATAAGCTGCTCATCGGCGTGCCGGGCAAGTCCAACGCCTTTGCCATCTCCCGCCGTCTGGGGTTGCCCCAGGCGATCATCGACAAGGCCGCCGAGCGCATCGACGCGGAGAACGTCCGTTTTGAGGATGTGCTGACCCAGCTCGACCGCCAGCGCCAGGAGATGGAGCGGGAAAAGGATGCGGCCCGGAAGCTGCGCCGGGAGATGGAGGACTCCGCCAGGACCGCCCGGGAGTACCGAGAGCGGCTGGAGAAGGAGAAGGCCAAGGCGGTGGAGAAGGCCCAGGCCGAGGCACGCGCCATCATCCAGGAGGCCCGGGACACCGCCGATCAGGTTTTTGCCGAGCTCAACGATATGCGCCGCCGCCAGGAGAAGGAGGCGAGCTGGCAGGAGCAGAACGACCGCCGGGCCGGCCTGCGCCGCCGCCTCAACGAGGCGGAAGACGCCATCGGCGGCGGACGGGAGGACCTGCCCCCGCCGCCCCCCACCCGGCCCGCTGCGGCCGGGGACACGGTGGAGCTGGTAAAGATGGGCACCCGGGCCACCGTGCTGTCGGTGAACAGGGACGGAGGGCTCCAGCTCCAGGCGGGCATTCTGAAGATCACCGCCAGGCAGTCGGAGGTGCGAGTGGTGGAGGGCGAGGCCCAAAAGACCCAGAAGGAGGCCCAGCGGTTCGTCCAGCGGGCGGAGCACAAGCTGCGCTCCCTGGGGGCCTCGCCGGAGGTGGACCTGCGGGGCATGATGACCGACGAGGCCATCGGGGTGCTGGACCAGTTCCTGGACAGCGCCGTCATGGGCAAGCTGACCCAGGTCACCGTCATCCACGGCAAGGGCACCGGTGCAGTGCGTAAGGCGGTGCGGGAGCACCTCAGGCGCAGCCGCTACGTCAAGACCTTCCGGCCCGGCCGCTATGGCGAAGGCGAGGACGGCGTGACGGTGGTGGAGCTGAAATAGGTTATGGAAACAGGGCAAAAACAGGGGATATCGTCATATCGATGGTTTTGTTTGTGAAAAGTGCAAAGGGCCTTGCGGGAATTTGTGCAAAATGTCATTGACGGTTTGACACAAATTTGGTATGCTATAGAGGTGCAAACAATGTTTTTGTTTGAGGGGGAGAACACAATGTATATCAAAGAGGCGGTCGTGAACAATCAGGTAGGTCTCCACGCCAGACCCGCCACGTTCTTCATTCAGAAGGCCAATGAATTTAAGAGCTCCATCTGGGTGGAAAAGGATGAGCGCAGAGTAAATGCGAAAAGCCTGTTGGGTGTCCTCTCTCTTGGCATCGTGAAGGGCACCGCAATCAACCTCATCGCCGACGGACCCGACGAGAAGGAGGCCGTGGAGGCGCTCATCGAACTCATCTCGTCCAACTTCTCGGAGTAAGACCTTCGAACTCAAGAAAAAGCGCCGCGTTGAGCGGCGCTTTTTTTCACCTCGGGAGGGGTGAGCCATGCCGATCAATCCCTATGTCAACCAGTATAACCGCCAGTTGGACGCCATCCGGCGCCGGGAGGCCAGGCTGTTTCGGGTGCGCGCTCCGCGGAACGCACCCGGCGGAAGCCTGATGGCCAAAATCGAGGAAAGAATTCCGGAAAAACTGCGGGGGACTCTGGATACCGCCTTCTACACCGCCTTTCAGGTGCTGTTCCAGCAGGGGACCGGCCTGCTGAAAAAGACCATACCGGAGAAAAAGCTTCGGGGGGAGCGGTATATCCGGGAATACTTCCTCAAGGAGGACCCCAGCGCCGAGCACGTCCGAGCCTTCCATAAGAGCGGCAGCCGGGGCGGAGCGGCGGCCACCGCTGCGGCCACCCTGGAGGGCTGCGCCCTGGGCCTGCTGGGGATGGGGCTGCCCGATATCCCCATCCTGATGACCCTGCTTCTCCGTGCGGTGTATCAGACTGCCCTGCGCTATGGTTTCCCCTACGACACCCGGGAGGAGCGCTACTACATTCTGCTCCTGCTGTGCGCCGCCCTGACCAGGGGGGCGGAGCGGAAGGACTACAGCGACCGGGCCGACGGATTCGGGCGGGCCATCGACCACGGGGAGCGGCCGCCCTTTGACCTGGACGCCCAGATGGGGGAGACCTCCAGGGCCCTGGCTGACGCCATGCTGGTGGTGAAGTTCATCCAGGGCACTGCCGTCGTGGGCGTGGTGGGGGGCGCCTGCAACTTTTCCGCCAGCCGCCGGGTGACCGAGGTGGCCAATTTGAAATACCAGAAGCGGTTTTTGGAGAAAAAGCGGAGGGGGCTGTGATGAAGAGGGAGATAACGCCGGAGCCGGTGCTTCGGGGAAGACTGCGCATGTGGCTGGGAGTCCGGTATTTCCGCGCCCGACGATGGGTCTGGTGGCATGTGGGCGGGACGGCCTATGCCCGGCGGAGGACCGCCCCCGACTGTCCCCACCTGTGGATGGCCCACGCCACGCCCCTGGTACGGAGGCTCCGGGACGTGGACCTGTGGATGCAGGAGAACAAGGTGCGAAACCTGCGCCTGGCCGCCGCCCGGCTGGATGGAATGACTCTGCTGCCCGGGGAGACGCTCTCCTATTGGCGGAGCATCGGCAATCCCACGCGGCGAAAGGGTTATGTGGAGGGGATGCTTCTGCGAAACGGCCGGGTGGTCCCCGGCGTGGGCGGGGGCCTGTGCCAGTGCTCCAACCTCCTCTATTGGATGACCCTCCACACGCCGCTTACGGTCACCGAACGGCACCGGCACGGGTATGACGTCTTTCCCGACGCGGACCGGACCCAGCCCTTCGGCAGCGGGGCCACCTGCTTTTACAACTATCTGGATCTGACCATCCGCAACGATACCCCCGACACATGGCGGCTGATGCTGCGGGTGACGGACACCCATCTGGAGGGAGAGTGGCGGTGCAGCGCTCCGCAGACCCTCCGCTATGAGGTGTACGAGAAGGAACACTATTTCCAGGGGGAATACTGGGGCGGCTATACCCGCCATAACGCCCTGTACCGCCGGGTTTTTGACCTGAAGGGCGTTCTGCTGGGGGATGAATTCGTATGTGAAAACCACGCTCTGATGATGTATTCCCCCATGCTGCCGGAAGAAAGGTGATGCAATCCCATTGACCTTTGACGAACGGAAAGAAAAGCCCACGGCCTATCCCCACAGGATGTGCCATCCTGCGGGGCCCCGTGGATTTGACATCCTCGGGTGAAGTGAATTCACCCTGCGGCAAGGTTTTGGGCGCGGCCCAAAACGCTTGAACGCGCCGACGCGCGGTTGGCTGCGCCCATGCGGCAGGCCGCGATACACCGAACGGAGACCAAGGTGGTGCAATCCCATTGACCTTTGACGAACTGAAAGAAAAAGCCCACGGCCTGCCGCTGAAGCCCGGCGTCTACATCATGCAGAACGCCAAAAACGAGGTCATCTATGTGGGCAAGGCCAAGGCTCTGAAAAACCGGGTGTCGCAGTATTTTGCCAATCTGGCCTCCCACACGGAAAAGACCCGGGCCATGGTGAGCCAGATCGACCACTTCGACGTCATCATCGCCGACTCGGAGTTCGAGGCCCTTATTTTGGAGTGCTCCCTCATCAAGCGGCATCAGCCCAAGTACAACATCCTTTTGAAGGACGACAAGGGCTACCCCTATATCCGCCTGTCGGTGCACGAGCCCTACCCCCGCTTTTCCCTGGTCAACCGCCCGGCGGAGGACGGGGCCCGGTACTTCGGGCCCTATGGCAGCCGGGGGGCCAGCCAGGACATTATCGACGCTCTGAAGGCCGCTCTCCGCCTGCCCCGGTGTCAGAAGCGGTTCCCCCGTGACATCGGCAAGGAGCGGCCCTGTCTCTACTACCGTATGGGCCAGTGCGACGGCTACTGCCGCAGGGAGATGGACCAGAGCCGGTACGGCGAGGCCATGGACCAGGCCGTCCGGCTGCTGGAGGGCAGGTACGACGAGGTGGTGAACGACCTCCAGGCCGAAATGGAGCGCGCAGCCGCCGAGCTGCGGTTCGAGCGGGCCGCCGAGCTGCGGGACCGCATCCGGTCCATCGAGCTGCTGGGCAAGCGGCAGAAGGTGGTGGCCGGCAGCCTGGCCGACACCGACGTGGTGGGCTTCCACCGGGGGGAGGCCAAAAGCTGCTTTGTGGTCCTGCACTATGTGGACGGCGACCTGGCGGCCAAGGACATGGAGCTCATCGACACGCCCATGGAGGAGGAGCGGGAGGACACCGTCTCCGCCCTGGTGAAGCAGTACTACGGCGGGCGGGGTAGCCTGCCCCGGCAGATCCTGCTGCCCTGCGAGATCGAGGACGAGGTGCCGGTGCTCCGGATGCTCTCCGAGGCCTGCGGACGGCGGGTGGCCCTGATGACCCCCCGGCGTGGGGCCAAGATGGACCTCATCCGCCTGGCCAACAAGAACGCCGTGGAGGAGGTGGAGCGAGCCACCAGTCGGGAGGAACGGCAGTCCAGGCTGCTGGAGGCCCTGGGACGGATGCTGGCCCTGGAGCGGGGCCCTGAGCGCATCGAGGCCTACGACATCTCCAACACCGGCGACGCCGACATCGTGGCCTCCATGACCGTCTTTGTCCATGCCCGGCCCCTGAAGCGGGACTACCGCCATTTCAAGCTCCGGGACCTGGAGCACGCCGACGACTACGCCTCCATGGAGCAGGTGCTCACGAGGAGATTCCGGCGGTATCTGGACGGGGACGAAAAGTTCGGGAATCTGCCCGACGTGCTCTTCATCGACGGCGGAGAGAACCACGCCAGGGTGGCCGTCCGGGTGCTGGAGGCCCAAGGACTGGACATCCCGGTGTTTGGCATGGTGAAGGATGACCGGCACCGGACCCGCGCCCTGGTGACGCCGGAGGGCCGGGAGATCGGCATCCAGCACAATCAGGCCATTTTTTCCTTTGTGGGCCGTATCCAGGAGGAGACCCACCGCTTTGCCATCGAGTTCAACCGGCTCCAGCGGAAGAACCGGGTCCAGGGCTCGGTGCTGGACCAGATCCCCGGCGTGGGCGACAAGCGCCGGGCTGAGCTGCTCAAACGCTTCAAGAGCGTAAAGAACGTCAGGGCTGCCTCTCTGGCCGAGCTGGAGGAGGCGGTGCCCAAGAACACGGCCAGAGCCGTGTATGACTTTTTCAACCGGCCGGAGGGGGAGCCATGACCATGAAACGATTGCGCAAGCTGCTCCCCATGCTGATGCTGTGCCTGATTTTGGCCGCCTGCGGCGGGGGCGGCGGGGCGGAGATTACGCCTGCCGCCGATGTGACTGCGGCGCAGGCGGCACAGGCCGTCTGGAACAGCCAGCCCGACCGGGAGGGACTGGAGGCCCTGGAGGGGGACGGCCTGTCCGGCCACCTGGCCGACTTCTGCGGGCTGGAGGACTGGGAAGAGGGGGCGGTGTATGCCGCCTCCGGCGTGGACGCCCGGGAGATCACGGTGGTGCTGCTACCCGACGAAGACGCCGCCCAGGCGGCGGGAGAGAGGCTGGAAGTCTACCGCCAGAGCCGCCAGGGGGACTTTTTCGGCTACGCCCCGGAGGAGGCCGAGCGGCTGGACAAGGCCGCCGTCCTGACCGCCGGGCGCTTTGCCGCCCTGCTGGTCTGCGAGGACATGGACGCGGCCCGGTCCGCCTTTGAGGCCGCTCTGGCCGGGGAGCCGGTCTTTGCCCCTGTACATACACAGACGCCGGACCCTGCCCCGAGTCCGTCGGAGCCGCCGGAACCCACGCGGACCCTGCCGGAGCCGGCAAGCCCACCCTCTCCGTCGCCTGACCCGGAGCCCACCCCCGCCGGGGTGCTCAACCCGGACCTGGACGTCAGCGGCTTCGTACCCTACGTCCAGCCCAATGCCTCCGTGATGGAGCTCTATGACACCAGCGCCATTCAAAGGGCGTGGGAGAGCGGAGACGACAGCGGCCTGAGCGACAAGGACCGGGAGATCCTGGAGCGGTGCCGGGAGGTGCTGGGCGAGGTCCTCACCGAGGGAATGAGCGCATATGAAATGGAACTGGCGGTACATGACTGGCTGGTGGAGTGGGGAAGCTATGACCGCACGGTGTATGACAATCTCAACCACAGCGGCCGCACCGGCTACCGGGACCCCTGGGGGATGCTGGTGGGGGGCTACGGCAACTGTCTGGGCTACTCCAGCACCTTCCAGCTTTTGATGGACCTGTCCGGGGTGGAGTGTATCACCGTGGTCGGAGCGGCCTTCGGCTCCCGGGAGGACCATGCATGGAACATGGTGAAGCTGGACGGGGAGTGGTACTGCGTGGACGTGACCTGGGACGACCCCACCGGTGCGGCCAGGAACGGCAGACATCACCGCTATTTCAACGTGACCAGCGCCGATCTGCGGGAGACCGACCACCAGTGGGACTATCGGAATGTGCCGGAGGCCACGGCGGCCGCGTATGCCTGGAAGGCGGACTAAATTTGAGGAAAAGGAGACTGCACCTATGCGCGTCATCACAGGAGAGGCCCGGGGCCGGCGGCTGAAGGAGCTGTCCGGCATGGACACCCGGCCCACCACCGACAAGGTGAAGGAGTCCATGTTCAACATCGTCCAGTTCGACATCGAGGGGCGAAAGGTGCTGGACCTGTTCGCCGGCACGGGCCAGCTCGGCATCGAGGCGCTGTCCCGGGGGGCGGAGTCCGCCGTCTTTGTAGACGTGCGCAAGGACGCCGCCGCCCTCATCCGGGAGAACCTGGCCCACTGCGGCTTTGCCGGCCGGGCCCGGGTGGTCCAGGGGGACTATCTGGCCTTCCTCACCGGCTGCCGGGAGAAGTTTGACCTGGTCTTTCTGGACCCTCCCTACGCCAGCGGTTTTCTGGAAAAGGCGCTGGAAACCATTGCCGCGATTGACATTGTGTCGGAAAATGGTATAATAGTCTGCGAAAGTGCGCAGGAAACGGTCCTGCCGGAGCTGCCGGCCCCCTATGCGGTGGGGCGGGAATACCGCTACGGCAAGATCAAGCTGACCACGTGCCGGCGCACGGTGTGACGGTCTCCGGACCAGTTCAAAACCCATAGGGGGCGTGTGTCCATGAAGATCGCCATTTATCCCGGCAGCTTTGACCCTCTGACTCTGGGCCACTTGAACATCATCAAACGAGCGGCCCGCTGCTTCGACAAGCTCATCGTCTGCGTCATGGTGAACTCCCAGAAAAAGGGGCTATTCTCGCCCGAAGAGCGGGTGGAGCTCATCCGGCGGGTGGTGAAGCAGCTCCCCAACGTGGAGGTGGATGCCTCCGCCCTGTTGCTGGCGGAGTATGCCCGGCAGCGCCGGGCCCGGGTGATCGTCAAGGGCCTGCGGGCCTTCTCCGACTTCGAGGCTGAGGTGCAGATGGCAGTGGTCAACCGCAAGCTCAATCCCAACATTGACACGATGTTCCTGCCCTCCAACGAGAAGTACACCTATCTCAGCTCCACGGTGGTGAAGGAGATGGTGCGTTATGGGGCGGACCTGTCCGATTTCCTGCCCCGGGAGATCATCGAGGACGTAAAAAAGAAAATGGACGACAGCAGGAGGGAAAATTAGATGGCGACCGGTGTGGAAGAACTGGTGGATATGCTCTTTGCCATGATCGACGAGGCCAAAAGCGTACCCCTGAGCAGTGAGAAGTGCATCATCGAGCGGGACCGGGCCCTGGACCTGCTGGACGATATCAAGGCGCAGTTCCCCATGGAGTTTGGCGAGGCCAAGAAGCTGCTGGCGGCGCGGGCGGACTATATCGCCTCCGCCAAGCGGGAGGCCGATCTGATCCGCAAGCAGGCAGAGGACAGGGCCAAGCAGCTTCTGGACGAGGATGAGCTGATGGCCCAGGCCAGGCAGAAGGCCAACGGGATCGTCAAGGTGGCCGAGGAGCGCAGCCGGGAGCTGCGCCGGGCGGCCAACGAGTACTGCGAGGACGCTCTGCGCCGGACGGAAGAGGCGGTGAGCGAGGCCCACGAGGAGATCAAGCGCTCCCGGGCCCGATTCCGGGCCGCCGCCGGTGCGGCGGGCGGGGCTGCGGCGGCGCAGGGCCGCGCGGTCTATGACGCCGAGGCGGAGCAGTAACGGAAAATACACACGCGGGACCCCGTGCGGGGTCCCGCGTCTTTTTTGCGCTTATTCCAGTGGCTCGGCCCCCAGAGTTTTGCCCGAGCCGGTCACCCGGTAAAAGGCGTAGGTCTCCCGGGGGAGTCCGCTCTCCGCCAGGGCGGTCCGGGCGGCGGAAAGATGGGCCGGGTGAAGGCGGAGGGCCATACCGCAGCCCAGCGAGATCTCCCGCAGCACCGGCATGACCACCGCCGGGCAGACCCCGGTCAGGGCCTGCCGGGCCCGGATAGCGGCATGGGTGGAGGCGAAGGAGATCAGACAGTAGTCCGGCTCCATCACAGGGTGATGACCTTGGCGGCGGCCTGCATCCGGGACACGATGTCGAACATGTTGCTCACCGTACCCGCCTGGAGCCGGTCGGTCAGGCCGTAGAAGCTGAGGCAGGTGCCGCAGACCAGTACCTCCACCCCGCGGTCGGTGAGCGTTTGGACGTGGGCGGCTACCTGGTCGTCCAGGGTGGGCAGCTTGACCCCGTCGTTCATGAAAAGCACGCTCTCGGGCAGCGCGTCCCCCTCCGCCAGGGTGTAGAAAAACATGCGCATCAGGTTGGCGCCCAGCTCCCGGTCGCCGGAGCCGATGATGTCCCGGCCCACAAAGACGGCGTAGCCCCGGCCGGGCAGGGGTGCGTCGGCCTCCCGCTGGCAGGCGGTGGGCGCGCTCACACCCGAAGCGCGGGTGAAATTCAGGGCATGGCCGCCGCCGGGAAGGCCGCGGACGGCGACGGTGAAGCCCTGGTGGTCGGCCAGCCGGGACAGATTTTCCACGGCGGCGGGGTCGTCCACCTCAATGGTGAAGCTGGTCTCCCCGGCGGCGATGGCCTTTTTGGCCAGGACCACGGGCACAGGGCAGCGCTGGCCCTTGGCGTCGATACATTGGGACATGAGCGGATTCCTCCTTTTAGCCTCTGCGGTAGGTACGGGTGATGTGTTTCAGCCGGCCGGACACGTCGGAGTTGAGGGCGTCCTGACGGACCCGCCAGGACCAGTTGTGGGGGCCGGTGGTGCCGGGGGTGTTGATCCGTGCGTCCGCCCCCAGGCCCAGCACGTCCTGCAGGGGGGCGATGGCCAGCCGGGACGGGGCGGCCCAGGCGCCGCAGACGGCCCCCCAGCCGAAGCCCTCGTCGGCCCGGAGCCGCAGGTAATCGGAGGCAAAAGCCCGTTCCGCCGGGCTGGCCTCCTGAAACAGCCACTGGACGAAGGTGGGGGTGTCATGGGTGCCGGTGTAGACCACCGCGTCCGTCGGGCAATTGTGGGGCAGATAGGCGCTCTCGCCCACGGGGTCGAAGGCGTAGATCAGGATCTTCATACCAGGCAGGCCGGAGCCCGCGATAAAGTCCCGGGCGGCTTCGTCCAGATCCCCCAGGTCCTCCGCGATCAGGTCCAGGCCGGGGACCTCCCGGCGCAGGTGGTCCACCAGGTCCTGGCCGGGACCGGGCTCCCAGCGGCCCTCCAGGGCGGCGGAGGCCCCCATGGGGATGGACCAGTAGGTGTGGAAGCCCCGGAAGTGGTCGATGCGCACCGCGTCGTAGAGCAGCGCGGCGTGTTCCATCCGGCGCACCCACCAGGTAAAGAGCGCCTGCCTGTGTCCGGCCCAGTCATAGAGGGGGTTGCCCCAGTGCTGGCCCACGTCGGAGAAGGCGTCGGGGGGCACGCCGGCCGCCGCCTTGGGGCGGAGCGCCTCGTCGAGCTGGAAGAGTCGGGGCTGGGCCCACACCTCCGCGCTGTCGGCTGAGACGTAGATGGGCAGGTCGCCCAGGATGGAGACTCCTCTGGCCCTGGCGTAGGCCCGCAGGGCGGTCCACTGGCGGAAGAACTGATACTGCAAAAACACCTGGAAGTCGATCTCGTCGGCCAGCCGGGCTCGGTACGGCTCCAACGCCTCCGGGTCCCGGCGGCGGAGAGGCTCTGGCCACCGGTCCAGAGGCAGAGCGCCCAGGTGGGCGTGCAGGGCGGTGAACAGAGCGTGGTCGGGCAGCCAGCCGGCCTGCGCCCGCAGAAAGGCGTCCTGCTCCGTCCGGCAGGCCGTCCTTCCTCGCTTCCAAGCCCGGCGCAGCAGGGGGAGGCGGGTTTCGGCCAGCCACCGATAGTCCACCCGGTCCAGATCAGGATATCGGGCCTCCCGGAGCTCGTCCGGGGTGAGCAGGCCGTCCCGGGCCAGGTCCTCCAGGTCCAGAAACCAGGGGTTGCCTGCAAAGGCGGAGGGGGACATATAGGGGGAGTTGCCGCTGCCCGGCGGCACCAGGGGGAGAATCTGCCACCAGCGCTGTCCCGCTGCGGCAAGAAAGTCTACAAAGGTTCGGGCGCCCCCTCCCAGGGAGCCCACGCCGCAGCCGCCGGGGAGAGAAAAGATAGGAAGAAGAATGCCGCTGGAACGTCCGGTCATGGGATGCGCCTCCAATCAGATGCGGTTTGGTGCGGGGGAAAGTCCTGCGGAGACCATTATACGGGATTTGCCGGGGCTTTACAATGGATAATTCCAGCCGCCGGCAAAAACGGCCTGCACAGGCACCATATCTGGGGAAGGAAAGATTTGGTCATACAATAACGTGTGTTTTTAGTATAAAACTGCAAAAAATCACCGTGTAACCGGTTGTAATCCAAAGAATATAGAACATTTGTTTTTGTACCGAAAAGGGCTGATTTTCCTCGAAAAATTCCGTATTTTTGGTGAAAAAAGCTGGTACAAACTCTTGCAATTTTGTGACAAACCCTTTATACTGGACATACTGGTGGAGTGAAGTGGAGTAAAACAGAGCCTAAATGGGGTAAAGTGGAGGGAGTGAACCGGCGTGGGGAGCGTCACTGGCACCTATGAGCACAGCATCGACGCCAAAGGCCGGCTGTTCATCCCCGCCAAGCTCCGGGAGGAGCTGGGCGCCTCCTTCTATCTGGCCATGGGCGTGGACACCTGTCTGGCCGTCTATCCCCAGGAGAGCTGGGACCGGTTTACGGAGAAATTCGCTTCCCTGCCGGTGAGCAAATCCAAGGCCATGCGCTCTCTCTTCGCCAACGCCGTCAAGTGTGTGCCCGACAGCCAGGGGCGCATCGTTCTGCCCCAGCGGCTGCGCAAATACGCCGATCTGGGCAAGGACGTGGTCATCATCGGCGTCCACGACCGGGCGGAAATCTGGAGCGCCGAGCGCTGGAACGCCGAGGAGGAAGAGATGACGCCCGAGAAGATGGCGGCGCTGATGGACTCTTTGGAGCTGTAATATGGAACAAGGACAGGCCTATTCTCACCGCCCCGTCCTGCTGGACGAGTGCATCGAGGGGCTGCGCATCCGCCCCGGCGGTCTCTATCTGGACGGGACCCTGGGCCGGGCGGGCCATTCCCGGGAGATCGCAAGGCGGCTGGACACCGGACGTCTGGTGTGCATCGACCGGGACCAGGCGGCGCTGGACGCCGCTCAGGACCGGCTGGCCGGCTGCTTGGACAAGGTGGAGCTGATTCACGGCAACTTCGGGGACCTGGCGGAGCTGCTGGACGGCAGGGGACTGGGGCCCTTTGACGGGATGCTCTTCGACCTGGGCGTGTCCTCCCCCCAACTGGACGACCCGGAGCGGGGCTTTTCCTATATGCACGACGCCCCGCTGGACATGCGCATGGACCGCTCCGAGGCCCTGACCGCCGCCATGGTGGTCAACGAGTGGCCCCAGGAGGAGCTCAAGCGTATCCTCTGGCAGTACGGGGAGGAGCGCTACGCCCCCCAGATTGCGGCGGCCATCGCCCGCCGGCGGGCGGACAAGCCCATCGGCACCACGCTGGAGCTGGTGGAGGTCATCCGCGGCGCCATGCCCGCCCAGGCCCTGCGGGAGAAGCAGCACCCGGCCAAGCGCAGCTTTCAGGCCATCCGGATCGCGGTCAATGACGAGCTGGCGGCGGTGGACCGGATGCTCCAGGCAGCGGTGCCCCGGCTGTCCCCAGGGGGACGGCTGGCGGTCATCTCCTTCCACTCCCTGGAGGACCGCATCGTGAAAAACGCACTGGCAGCTTTCGCCAGGGGCTGTACCTGCCCGCCGGACTTTCCCGTGTGCGTCTGCGGCAAAACGCCCCAGGTGAGGCTGGTGAACCGCAAGCCCATCCTGTCCGGGGAAGCGGAATTAAACGAAAACCCGAGAGCCCGCAGCGCCAAGCTGCGCTTGGCGGAGAAATTGTGAACGCGAGGAGCTGACGACCCATGGCGGTAGCTGCGGCCGGAAGAAAAACCCGATATCAGTCCTATGGCAACGTGGCCTATGATCCGGCCTATGCCCAGCCTGCCCGCCGCCCCGCGGAGCGGGGAGGGGCGGAGGTCCTCCGCCCGCAGCCAAAGGTACGCCCCCGGCAGCGCGCCGCCGCCCGCCCCAAGGTACAGGTCCGGGAGCAGGGCAGGGTTTCGATCTTCGCCGTGGTGGGCTTTCTGGCCGTGGGTGTGTTCGCCGCCCTGGTGCTGATGAGCTATGTCCGGCTCACCGTGGTGTCCGACCAGGTGGTGAGCCTGCGCAGCGAGCTGGACAGCCTGAAGACCGAAGAGTCCAAGCTGATGGCCCGGTACGATCTGGCCTTCGATTTGTCGGCCATTGAGGCCCAGGTAACGGCGGACGGCTCCATGACCAAGCCCCAGAGCGGGCAGATCGTGATGCTGGATATGTCCGAGCCCGACACCGTGGTCCGCTACCGGGCCGAGGGCGAGACCGAAAAAAGCGGTCTTTGGGACAAGACCAAGGAGATTTTGAGCGGATTCCAGGCATATTTCCAGTGAGTCGGCACATATCGTTCATCAAGTCCTAATAGCGAGAGAGATAAAGCGGGGCGTAAGAAAATGGTGTATTTTCTTACGCCCTCCTCTTTCGGAAAGCGCCCGCACGGCGATTTGACAAGGAGACCGGCATGGCAGAGAGAACGCGCAAAACAGAATCCCGGTCCGGTGACCGCCGGGCCAACCGGACCATCCTGGGCCGCACCATTTTCCTGATGGTGATCTTCGGGGTGGTTGTCTTTATCCCGCTGTTCTGGAAGTTGTGGGACGTGCAAATCAGCCAGCACGACAAGCTGGAGGAGCAGGCTATCGACCAGCAGACCCGGGACCTGCTGGTGACCGCGCCCCGGGGCACCATTTACGACGCCAAAGGCAACCGGCTGGCCGTCTCCGCCGACGTTCACAACATCGTCATCTCTCCCAAGGACATCGTGGAGGGAGAGAAGGCGGCGGCCGAGCGGGCGGTGGCCAAGCTGGAAAAGGGCGCCGGACTTACCCAGGAGGAGAAGGAGAAAAAGGGCTGCGTCCCCACCGACGCCGAAATTGCCGCCCAGAGCGGCAATTACGCCGAATTCATCGCTCAGGGGCTGTCCCAGATCCTGGGGGTGGAGGAGGAAAAGATCCTCAAGCGCATGGAGAACACCGCGGTCCAGTATGAGGTGGTCAAGTGGCGGGTGGAGGACGACATCACCACCCAGGTCCGGCAGTTCATCAGCGACTATCAGCTCTACCCCGGCGTGTATGTGGAGCCGGACACCAAGCGCTACTACCCCTCCTCCGATCTGGCCGCTCATGTGGTGGGCTGGGTCAACGTCAACGACAACAACAAGGGCGCCTACGGCGTGGAGGCCCAGTACGAGAGCTATCTGGCCGGAAAGGCCGGCCGGGTGGTCACCGCCAAAAACGCCGCCGGCACCGAGATGCTCTCCAGCTATGAAAACTACATCGACGCCATCGCCGGCGGCGACCTGCACCTGACCATCGACAACACCATCCAGAGCTACGCCCAGCGGGTCATGGACGAGGGCATTGCCAAATACGATGTGCAGGAGGGGGCCTTCTGCATCGTCATGGACCCCAACACCGGCGCGGTGCTGGCGATGGCCTCCAGCCCCGACTACGATCTGAACAGCCCACGGGAGATCACCGACTCAGTGCTGTCCAGCTACGTGGAGTCGGTGAGGAACGACCCCAGCTCCAACGACGAGGCCTATGCCAAAGCCCTTCAGGACGCGCAGTATTCCCAGTGGCGCAACAAGGCCCTCAACGACACCTATGAGCCCGGCTCCACCTTCAAGACCCTGGTCCTCTCCGCTGCCCTGGAGGAGGGGGTGGTCAGCGAGTCCGACCACTTCTACTGCTCCGGCGTGAAGCAGGTGGCCAACTGGCCCATCCGGTGCTCCAAGCGGGAGGGCCACGGAGATCAGACCCTGCGCCAGGCAGTGATGAACTCCTGCAACCCGGCTTTTATCGAGATCGGCCAGCGGCTGGGGGCGGAAAAGTTCTGGGAGTACCTGGAGAACTACGGCCTGATGGAGCGCACCGGCATCGACCTGCAGGGCGAGGGGCAGAGCCAGTTCTGGGACGAGGAGGAGTTCGTCAGCGAGCAGGGCATCGCCTCCCTGGCCACCGCCTCCTTCGGCCAGCGGTTCCAGATCACCCCCATCCAGATGATCACCGCCGCCTGCGCCGCTGTCAACGGCGGCCGCCTGATGCAGCCCTATGTGGTCCAGTCCATCACCGACTCCGACGGCAACGTAATTCAGTCCGCCCAGCCCACCCAGGTGCGGCAGGTCATCAGCGAGGCGACCTCCGCCCAGGTGCGCTCTATCCTGGGCAGCGTGGTCATGGACGGAGGCACCGGCAAGAACGCCTATCAGGCGGGCTACAGCATCGGCGGCAAGACCGGCACCTCCGAGACCAACCAGAGTAAAACCACCGGCCGGCTGATCGTCTCTTTTCTGGGGGTGGCACCGGCGGAGAACCCGCAGATCGTGGTCCTGCTGGGCTACGATCACCCCAAGCCCGCCGTTCCCGGCTCCAACCTGACCGCCGGGGGCTATTACATCAGCGGCGGCAACATGGCCGCCCCCATGGCCGGAGAGCTCATCGCCGACATTCTGGATTACCTGGGGGTGGAGAAGCAGTACAAGGCCGATGAACTGGCCGATGTGGTGGTGCCCAAGGTCACCGAGCTCTCCCTCAACGACGCCCAGGACCTGCTCAAGCAGAAGGGACTTCAGTGGCGGACGGTGGGCGAGGGCGGCGTGGTCACCGACCAGATCCCCGCCCAGGGGGCCTCCATCCCCGGCAGCAGCCAGGTGGTCCTCTACCTGGGAGCGGAAAAGCCCACCGACCAAGTACCGGTGCCCGACGTGTCGGGCAAGACTTTGGAGAGCGCCCAGACCGCCTTTGCCAAGGTGGGGCTGTACCTGCGGCCCTCGGGCAGCGGCGGCAGCTATTCCTCATCCTCCACCGTGGCGGTGGGGCAGTCCATCACAGCGGGGGCCATGGTGGACCCGGGCACCGTGGTGGACGTCCAGTTCATCGACACCGATATCCAGGACTATGCCAACAACACCGGTATACGGTGATTTTCCCCAGGAGGTGAAAGCGGATTGAATCTGCAGGAGCTGCTGTCCGGCGTGGCGCTCACAGAGTGCCGGGCGGCCGGGGACGTGGAAATCACCGGGATCAGCTATGACACCCGGGACCTCAAGCCGGGAGCCCTTTTCGCGGCGCTGTCCGGCTATAAGACCGACGGACACCGCTACATCCGGGAGGCCCTGAAGAAGGGGGCTGCCGCCGTTTTGTGCCAGCGTGCCCCCGACTTCGACGGCCCGTGGCTGGTGGCCGGGGACACCCGGGCCGCCCTGGCCGACGTGTCGGCCAACTGGTTCGGCCGCCCGGCGGAGGCCATGACCTGCGTAGGGGTGACCGGCACCAACGGCAAGACCACCACCACCTATCTGCTGAAGGCGGCGCTGGAGGGGGCCCTGAAGGCCAAGGTAGGTCTCATCGGCACCAACCAGAACATGATCGGAGAGGAAATCCTCCCCGCCCACCGGACCACCCCCGAGTCCTACGAGCTCCAGGCGCTGCTGCGGCAGATGGCCGACGCGGGCTGTACCCATGTGGTGATGGAGGTCTCCTCCCACGCCCTGGTGCTTCACCGGGTCTGGGGTATCCGCTTCGCCGCCGGGATCTTCACCAACCTGACCCAGGACCACCTGGATTTTCACGGGACCATGGAGGCCTACCGGGCGGCCAAGGGGCGGCTGTTCGAGCAGTCCGACCTGGCCGTTCTCAACCTGGACGACGAGGCCGGGCGGTATTACGCCCGGACCGCGCCCTGCCCGGTGTTTACCTACTCCGAGCGGAAGGACGAGGCCGACCTGGTGGCCAAGAACATCCGGCTGTTCCCCAGCCATGTGGAATTCGAGGCGGTGGCCAAGGGGGCCATCGGTCGGGTGTTTCTCCCCATTCCGGGCGGATTCACCATCTACAACGCCCTGGGCGTAGTGGCCTGCGCCCTCAACCTGGGGGCGGAGCTGCCCGACGTCATTGCCGCCCTGCGGACGGCCCGGGGGGTGAAGGGCCGCATTGAGGTAGTCCCCGTCCCGGCGGCCTACACCGTCATCATCGACTACGCCCACACCCCCGACGCCCTGGAGAACATTCTCACCACCGTCCGGGACCTGACCGACCACCGGGTCATCTGCCTGTTCGGCTGCGGCGGCGACCGGGACCGGACCAAGCGGCCCCTGATGGGGGCGGTGGCGGGCAGCCTGGCCGATCTGTGCGTGGTCACCTCGGATAACCCCCGCACCGAGGAGCCGGAGGCCATCCTCCGCGACGTTCTGGCGGGCATGGGCGAGGCCGCGGCTCCGCCTCTGGTGGAGCCCGACCGCCGCGCGGCCATCCGCCTGGCCCTGGCCCAGGCCGGGCCCGGCGACGTGGTGGTGCTGGCGGGCAAGGGACACGAGACCTATCAGGAGATCGACGGGGTACAGCGGCACCTGGACGAGCGGGAAGAGGTGGCGGCGTACTTTTCCAAGTGAAAAGTCCCGGTAAATGACACGTTGGGCTTTTGATATGGAGGGATTTGTGGTATAATCCCCGTTTGGGAATTTTACCGGGAGGTTGAAAAAATGAGACTATTGATCGCGGCGCTGGTGTCCTTCGTGGTATCGGCCATTGCCGGAAAGATTTTGATTCCTGTACTCCGCCGGATGAAGGCCGGCCAGTCCATCAAGGAGGACGGCCCCACCTGGCACATGTCCAAGCAGGGCACCCCTACCATGGGCGGGCTCATGTTCATCCTGGGCATCCTGTGCACCCTCCTGCTCATCGGCTGGACCGACATGGCCCGGGGGGACTTCCGGGCTCTGTTCGTTTTCTGCTTCGCGCTGGTGTTCGGGGTCATCGGCTACCTGGACGACTACGAGAAGGTGAAGAAAAAGGAGAACACCGGCCTGACCGCCGGGCCCAAGTTCCTGCTCCAGCTCGCCGCCGCCATCGCCTTCACGGTGCTGCTGCGGCACTACGGCTACCTGGCCCCCCACCTGTACCTCCCCTTTGTCAACCTGGTGGTGGAGCTGCCCTGGGTGGTCTATATGGTCTTTGCCGCCTTCGTCATGGTGGGCACCGTCAACGCCGTCAACATCACCGACGGAGTGGACGGCCTGTCCTCCAGCGTCACCCTGCCGGTGGCCGCCTTCTTCGCCGCCGTGTCGGCCTGGTGGGGCAGCCAGTACCAGGACATCGGCGTGTTCGCCGGGGCGCTGTTCGGCGGTCTGGCGGCCTTCCTGCTCTACAACCATTACCCCGCCAAGGTGTTTATGGGGGACACCGGCTCCCTGTTCCTGGGGGGCGCGGTGTGCGGCCTGGCCTTTGCCTTTGACATGCCGCTGATCCTCGTCCTGGTGGGCGTCGTCTATATTGCCGAGACCCTCTCCGATATCATCCAGGTGGTCTACTTCAAAGCCACCCACGGCAAGCGTATCTTCCGCATGGCCCCCCTGCACCACCACTTCGAGATGGGGGGCTGGAGCGAAAAAAAGGTGGTGGCGGTCTTTGCCGCCGTCTCCCTCGTGTTCTGCGTCCTGGCCTTCCTGGGAGTCATGGACCGCTACGTATCCCTGTAGTCACTTTTGGACTCTGCTGAGGAAAGGCAGGTGGCCCCATGGCGACCAAACCCAAGCGCGACCTGACGGTGGAAGAGCAGTTGGCCCGGGGGCCTTTGGACCTGCCCTTCCTGATGCTGGTGCTGCTGCTTACCGGCATCGGCCTCATCATGGTGTTCTCCGCCTCCTACGCCTCGGCCTATTACAACGAGGCGGTGACCCACCACGACCCCACCTGGTACGTCAAGCGGCAGGCCATCTTTGCCGCGGCGGGGGTGGTCGTCATGTACCTGACCTCCAAGCTCAACTACCAGAATTTCCGATGGATGTCCATCTTCGTGCTGGCCGCCGCCTTCGTGCTGCTGATTCTGGTGAAGGTGCCCCACATCGGGGTCACCGCCGGCGGTGCCAACCGCTGGATCAAGCTGCCTGGTCTGCCCCAGTTCCAGCCCTCGGAGGTGGCGAAGCTGGGCGTCATCCTCTATTTTTCGGCGCGCCTGGCCAAGCGGAACACGGAAAAAAAGCGAAAATTCAACCACCATACCCCCAAGGGCCGCTTTCTCCGCCTGATGGACCGCATCGGCCTACTGGAACTGGCGCCCTATATGGGGGTGCTGCTGGCCATCCTGGGTCTGCTGGCCCTCCAGCCCCACATGTCGGGCATGATCCTGATTCTGGCCATCGGCGCGTCCATCCTCTTTGCCGCCGGCATCCATCTGGGGTGGTTCGTGGCCGGCGGCAGCTTTGCCGTGGCCGCCCTGACCTTCATCATCTTCAACACCGACTACATGGCCTCCCGCATCCACATCTGGCAGGACCCCTGGAGCGACCCGCTGGGCAAGGGCTTCCAGACCATCCAGTCTCTGTACGCCATCGGCTCCGGCGGCCTGCTGGGGCTGGGGCTGGGCAACAGCCGCCAGAAGTTCCTCTACATCCCCGAGCCGGAAAACGACTTTATCTTCTCCATCGCCTGTGAGGAGCTGGGCTTCGTGGGAGCGGTGCTGATCCTGTGCCTGTTCGCCTTGCTGATCCTGCGGGGCTACTGGCTGGCCATCCACGCCCGGGACCGCTTCGGCGCCCTGCTCATCGTGGGGATCACCACCCAGGTGGCGGTGCAGACCTTTTTGAACATCGGCGTGGTGACCAATCTGTTCCCGGTCACCGGTATCTCTATGCCCTTTTTCAGCTACGGCGGTACGGCCCTGATGATCCAGCTACTGGAAATGGGCGTCATATTGAGCGTATCACGACAGATTCCGGCCCCAAAGGCCGGATAGGAGGGCACTGGCTTGAACATTCTCTTTACCTGCGGCGGCACGGCCGGACACATCAATCCGGCCATCGCGCTGGCCCGTCTGTTTCAGCTCCATCACCCCGGCTGCAACATCCTCTTCGCCGGCGCCTACAACGGCATGGAGCGGGATCTGGTGCCCAAGGAGGGCTACCAGCTCCGGACCGTGTATGTCAACACCATCCACCGGGCCTTCCGCTGGAAGGACATCAAGCATAACCTCATCACGGTGGTGACCATGCCCAGATCCCGGCGTCAGGCGGCGGAGATCATCCGGGATTTCCAGCCCGACCTGGTGGTGGGCACCGGGGGCTACGCCTCCTACCCCGTGGTGCGGGAGGCGGCCCGGCGGGGCATCCCCACCGCCGTCCACGAGTCCAACGCCGTGCCCGGCCTGACCACCAAGCTGCTGTCCCGTGTGGTGGACCGGGTGCTGGTGGGCTTTGAGGACTCCCGCGGATACTATCCCCACCCGGAACGGGTGGTGGTCACCGGCACCCCGGTGCGCCGGGACTTTTTCGACCACACCCGGAAGGAGGCCCGGCGGGCCCTGGGGATCACCGACGAGCGGCCGGTGCTGCTGTCCTACTGGGGCAGCCTGGGGGCCGAGGTGATGAACCGCTATACCGCCGACTTCATCCAGGCCGAGTGCGCCGACGGCCGGCCCTTCCACCACATCCACGGAGCGGGGCGGAACTACGCCTGGCTCACCGGCGAGCTGAAGGGCCGGGGCATCGAGCTGGACGGCCGCGCCGGGGTGGAGGTGCGGGAGTATATCTACGACATGCCCCTGGTGATGGCTGCCGCCGACCTGGTGATCTGTCGGGCGGGGGCCTCCACCATCTCGGAGCTGACCACCATCGCCAAGCCGGCCATCCTGGTGCCCTCCCCCAACGTGACCAATAACCACCAGGAGAAGAATGCCCGGGTGCTGGAGCGCCACGGGGCTGCGGTGGTGCTGCTGGAGTCAGAGTGCGACGGCAGGAGCCTCTACCGGGCGGCATCCGGGCTGCTGGAGGACCGGGACCGACTCACCGCCATGTCCAGGGCCCTGTCGGCACTGTCGGTCACCGACGCGGCGGAGGAGATCTATCAGACCCTGATCCGGCTCGTCCAATAGCCCGCCGGGGCTGTCACATCCCGGAGCCTCCGCATAGTATGGCCTGAAACCATGAATGCGGAGGACGGTCCATATGAGTGCTTATCTGGTGGAAGGCGGAAACCGGCTCCAGGGGACCGCGCGGGTCCACGGAGCGAAAAACAGCGTGTTGCCCATCCTGGCGGCGACCATTCTATGCCCGGGAGAGAGCGTGGTACATAACTGCCCCGATCTCTCCGACGTGCGGGCCTCCATTGCCATCCTGGAGCACCTGGGGTGCCGGGTGGAGCGGGCGGGAGACACGGTGACGGTGGACGCCTCCGCCCTCACCGGCCGGGACGTGCCCGACGCCCTGATGCGGGAGATGCGCTCGTCCGTCATCTTCCTGGGGGCCATCCTGGCCAGGCTGGGGGAGGCGATCATGTCCTTCCCCGGCGGGTGTGAGCTGGGCCCCAGGCCCATCGACCTCCATCTGGCGGCCATCCGGTCCCTGGGGGCCCAGGTGCGGGAGCAGGGGGGCGAGCTCCACTGCTCCGCGGCCGGCGGCCTGGCGGGCTGCGAGATCACCTTTTCCATCCCCAGCGTAGGGGCCACGGAGAACGCCATGCTGTGCGCCTGCGGGGCGGAGGGCGTCACCGTCATCTGCAACGCCGCCCGGGAGCCGGAGATCGTGGATCTACAGGCCTTCCTGCGGGCACTGGGGGCGGACGTCCGGGGAGCGGGCACCTCTGTCATCACCGTGCGGGGGAAAAAGCCCCTCCACGGCGGAGAGCACACGGTCATGCCCGACCGGATCGTGGCCGCCACGCTGCTGACCGCCGTGGCCGCCGCGGGGGGAGAGGCCGAGCTCCTGGGCACCGACTACCGGCAGCTCTCCACCGTCACCGCCGTGCTCACCGAGGCGGGGTGCCGAATCCGCAGCGGCAGCGATTCCATCCACATCTGCCGGGAGGCGCCCCTGCGGGGCGTGCGGCCCATCCGGACGGCCCCCTATCCCGGCTTTCCCACCGACGCCCAGCCGCCCGTCATGGCGGCGCTGTGCCGGGGAACAGGTACCACGGTCTTTGTGGAAAACATGTTTGAAAGCCGCTACCGCCATGTGGATGAGCTCTCCCGCATGGGGGCGGATATCCGGGTGGAGGGCAAGGTGGCGGTGGTGTGCGGCGTGGAGCGGCTCCATGGCGCTGCGCTCCAGGCCGCCGACCTGCGGGGTGGGGCCGCCCTGGTGGTGGCCGCCCTGGGGGCGGAGGGCCGCAGCGAGATCACCGGCCTGCACCACATGGATCGGGGCTACTACGGCCTGGAGGATACGCTCCGGGGCCTGGGAGCGGATATTGTCCGGGTTCCCTGAGCCGTATGAACCTTTTGTAAGGAATTTTTAACGATTTTCTCACCTTTGTATGCTATATTGAGGCAGAAACCAAAGAGACGATGCGGAGGCAGTCATGGCGGCGAGGAGAAGCAGCAAGCGAACAAGGCGGAGAAGGGGACGCTTCGGCTTCCTCTATAAAGCCCTGTCCCTGGTGCTCATTCTGGCGGCCATCGTGGCCGGCTGCATCGTATTCTTCCGGGTCAACGACGTGGCAGTTTCGGGGGAGAGCAAGTATACCGCCCAGGAGATCATCGACGTGACCGGAGTGCAGCAGGGGGACAATCTCCTCCTGCTGCCCAGGAACCAGATCGTCAAACGTATCCTGACCCAGCTCCCCTATGTCAGCAACGTCAACCTGCGCCCGAGCCTGCCGGACACCCTGCTCATCTCAGTCACCGAATGCGCTCCCGCCGCTCTGGTCCAGGGCGGGGAGGGCTGGTGGATCATCGACGCCCGGGGCAAGCTGCTGGAGCAGGTGAGCGCCCCCACCGTCCGGCCGGATCTGGCCAAGGTCACCGGCATCACCGCCCTGCTGCCCACGGCGGGTACCAAGCTGGCCGTGGCGGAGGAGGAGCAGACCAAGCTGTCCAGCCTCACCCGGCTTCTGACCGCCATGGAGAACCGGGCCATGCTGGGCCGGGTGGGCGCCATCGACCTGACCGCCGCCGCCCGGCTCACCTTCCTCTACGACGGGCGCATTACCGTCAAGCTGCCTCTGGTAGACGAGAAGGTGGAAGCCAAGCTGGAGGGACTGGAGCGGGCCATGGAGAGCATCCAGGACAACGAGCGGGGCACCCTGGACCTGACCCGCGATATTGGAGAGAGGTGGTACTTCGACCCGGAATAGCTGAGGCCCAAGGCACACAAAAGTTTTGGAAATATCCGGGTAGCTCTTGACCTGCGGCGAAAAGAGAGATACAATATAACAAGATATTGAGCTTGAGCCGGTGTTTCCGGCACAATCAGTCGATTTTACCGTGTTTTTTGACATATTTACATAGGAGGAACAGGCATGGCTTTTGGATTGGACACCGGGCCTGATACCGTCGTTACGATCAAGGTGATCGGCGTGGGCGGCGGCGGCAGCAATGTAGTCAACCGCATGGTGCGCTCCGGCATGAAGGGCGTGGACTTTATCGCCGTGAATACGGACAAGCAGGCGCTGAAAAATTCCGCCGCGACCTACAAGATACAGATCGGTGAGAAGCTCACCCAGGGCCAGGGCGCGGGCAGCGACCCCGAGGTGGGCCGCAAGTCCGCCGAGGAGAGCCGCAACCAGATCTCCAAGATGCTGGAGGAGACCGACATGGTCTTCATCACCGCCGGTATGGGCGGCGGCACCGGCACCGGCGCGGCCCCCATCGTGGCCGACATCGCCAAGGAGCTGGGCATCCTCACCGTGGGCGTGGTGACCAAGCCCTTCAACTTCGAGGGCCGCCGCCGTATGGAGCAGGCCGAGCGGGGCATCGAGGACCTGCGCACCCGGGTGGACTCCCTGGTCATCATCCCCAACGAGCGGCTGAAGTTTGCCACCGACCAGAAGATCACCTTTGCCAATGCCTTTGAGATCGCCGACGACGTGCTGCGCCAGGCGGTCCAGTCCATCTCCGACCTCATCAAGAACACCGGCTTCATCAACCTGGACTTTGCCGACGTCACCGCCGTCATGAAGAATGCGGGGATGGCCCACATGGGTGTGGGCCGGGCCGCCGGCAAGAACAAGGCCGAGGAGGCCGCCAAGATGGCCATCTCCAGCCCCCTGCTGGAGACCTCCATCAATGGCGCCAAGGGCGTGCTGGTCAATGTCACCGGCTCCATGGATATCGGTCTGGAGGAAGTGGAGACGGCGGCCAACCTGGTCCAGCAGGCCGCCCATCCCGACGCGCTCATCATCTTCGGCGCCGCCTTCGACGACGAGCTGGAGGACGAGATCCGCGTGACCGTCATCGCCACCGGCTTTGAAGAAAACGTGGGCGCCGGCATGAACGCCAACCCCTTTACCAAGGCGGGGGAGCGGGCGGCGGCGGCCGGTGCGGCTGCGGCGCCGTCGGGTAAGCGTCCCAGCCTGGAGCCCCTGCCCGACAAGGAGCCGGACCAGGAGGACGACCCCTTCGTGGACATTTTCAAGATCTTCAACAAGGACCGCTGAACCTACGATTATAAAAACACCTGCGGAAGGATTCCGCAGGTGTTTTTTTGCTTGCAAATGGGACAAGGGCGATTTATAATGAAACATGGCTTCTGGCGATTTGAACGGAAAAAGGAGTGAGACCTGTCGTGAGTAGCGACCCTGGAAGTCGAAGATACTATAACGAAGCGGCGCGTCTCACAGGGGTGGAGTGTATTCAGCCACGGTGACGCGCCGGGAAAGGCGTGATGACCATTGTTGAGCATCCACAAGACCATTGACGGAAAAATGACCAAGCTGGACAAGGTGGAGGACGGCTGCTGGGTGAACCTGACCTACCCCACCGAGGACGAGATGAATACCGTGACCGCCCTGCTGGGCATCGACCCGGGCTTTCTCCGGGCCGCCCTGGACGAGGAGGAGACCTCCCGGATTGATACCGAGGACGGCCAGACCCTCATCATTATCGACCTGCCCTCCGTGGAGCAGGGCGAGGCGGTGGTGTATTCCACTCTGCCCCTGGGCATCATCGTGGCGGAGAAGTGCATCATCACGGTCTGCCTGAAGGAGTCCTCCATCATCCGGGACTTTCAGGACGGGCTGGTGAAAAACGCCGAGACCCAGAAGAAAACCAGCTTTATCCTCTATCTGCTGCTGTGGGTGGCCAAGCGCTTCCTTCAGTACCTGAAGCAGATTGACAAGATCTATAACTACATGGAGCGGCAGCTCTATAAATCCCAGCGGAACAAGGAGCTCATCCAGCTTCTGGACCTGGAAAAATCCCTGGTCTATTTCAATACGTCGCTGAAGGCCAACGAGGTCACGCTGGAGAAGATCCTCCGGGGGCGCATCATCACCCTCTACGAGGAGGATCACGACCTGCTGGAGGACGTGCTGATCGAGGTGCGGCAGGCCATCGAGATGGCCAACATCTACTCCTCCATCATCTCCGGCATGATGGACGCATTTGCTTCGGTGATCTCCAACAATCTGAATGTCATCATGAAAGTGCTGACCTCTCTGACCATCCTGCTGACTCTGCCCAACATCATTTTCGGCTTCTACGGCATGAACGTGGCCAACCTGCCTTTGGACCAGTTCTGGTGGTTCCCGCTGGTGGTGGCGGTCGTGGCCATCGTGGTGGTTGGCATCGTGCTGAAGATCAAAGACCTGTTCTGAAGAAAAACAGACGGCGCACCGCATAGCGGTGCGCCGTTTTCCATATGCTCAGTGCCGGCCCGCGCCTGCGGGCTCCTGGGTCGGACAGCCGTTCTGGTGCCCATGGCGGTGTTCATGGTGGTGCTTGTCGTCCAGGCCAGGGATGAAAAGGAATTTGCGGACCACGAACAATAGGGCGATGGTGCCTACGGTGATGAGATTGGACACCGGCGTGCCGTGATCCACCACCAGTCCGCGGGCCAGGGCGAAGAGGAGCACCTCCACCACCGAGCCCACGCTGTGGCGGCAGAGCATTTTCAAAAACTCGATGCCGATGACCACGTTGAAGGCGGTGCCCAGGAAGTCGTGGAGCCCCACGGCGGGGTCGTTGACCATCAGATCCAGCTCCACAAGGACGGTGTAGAAGGACAGGATGATGGCCAGGGCGACAATGATGCTGACGATGATCTCCAGGATCTGCGCGATGCGGTAGACGATGTCGGGGAGCGATTCTCTCAGGCGGCAGAGGGCGTTCATATGGGGTCCTCCCTGTCTGTTCAGAATTTGGCCGCCGCGGCCAGAAAGCCGTCCACGTCCTCGGCCGTGGTGGCAAAGCAGGTGACGAAACGGATGACGGTGGTGTCGGGCGTGGGGCCGGGGCACCAATCCTCATAGGCGCAGAGCTGGTCCAGCGCGGATTTGCGCGTGTTAGGAATGACGGGGAAGATCTGGTTGGTGGGGGAGTCCACCATCAAGGTCCAGCCCAGGGCCTTCAGGCCGGTCTGGAGCCGGGCGGCCATGGCGTTGGCGTGGCGGGCCATCTCGAAATAGAGGCCGTCCTGTAGCAGAGCCTCAAACTGGACACCCAGCAGCCAGCCCTTGGCCAGCACTGCGCCCAGCCGCTTTTTGATGCGGAAGAAGTCGGGCTGGAGAGCGGGATTGGCGATAACCAGCGCCTCGCCCATGAGAGCGCCGTTCTTGGTGCCGCCGATGTAGAAGGCGTCGGTGAGCTCGGCCAGGTCGGGCAGGGTCAGGTCGCTGGCCGGAGAGGCCAGGGCGGAGCCCAGCCGGGCGCCGTCCAGGAAGAGAAGCAGGTCGTGTTCCCGGCAGAATTGGGACAGGGCGGTGAGCTCCGCCTTGGTGTATACCATGCCGCTCTCGGTGGCGTCGGCGATTTCCACCAGCCGGGGCTTGACCAGGTGGGGGTCCTTGTGCCGCTCCAGGATAGGGGCGATCTGCTCCGGCGTAATCTTGCCGTCCGGTCCGGTGGGGACGGGGAGGATCTTGTGGCCGGTGGCCTCCACCGCGCCCACCTCATGGCCGTTGATGTGGGAGGAGTCGGCGGCGATGACCCCCTCCCAGGGCCGCAGGAAGGCGGCGATGGCGGTGAAGTTGGTCTGGGTGCCTCCGATGAGGAATTGCACGTCGGCCTGGGGGCAGTTGCACAGGCCGCGGATCAGGTCGGCGCAGCGCTTGCAGTAGCCGTCCTCTCCGTAGCCCGTGTTGCCCTCCATGCTGGTCTCTGCCAGGGCGGTGAGTACCTTGGGATGCGCCCCGAAGGAGTAGTCGTTGCGAAAGAGATACTTCATATCCGATTCCCTTCTGTCTGTTGATTGAACTGAAAGGCCGACGGCGGAGCCATGGCCCCGCCGCCGGTCGTACTCAGAATTTGAAAGAGTCCTTTAGGCTGACCGAGCGGTTGAAGACCAGGTGTCCGGGCCGGGAGTCCTTGTTGTCCACGCAGAAGTAGCCCTGGCGCAGGAACTGGAAGGAGGCGGGAGCGGCGGCGTCTTTCAGGCCGGCCTCCACCTTGGCGCCGGAGAGCACCTCCAGAGAGCCGGGATTCAGGCAGTCCAGGAAGTTTTTGTCCCCGCCGTCGGGGTCGGCGTCGGAAAATAGGTTGTCGTAAAGCCGCACCTCGGCGTCCAGTGCGGTGGCGGCGTCCACCCAGTGGATGGTGGCCCCCTTCACCTTGCGGCCGTCGGCGGGGTCTCCGCCGCGGCTGTCGGGGTCGTACTCGCACAGGACCTCGACGATGTTGCCTGCCTCGTCCTTGACGCAGCCGGTGCAATGGACCAGATAGGCCCCCTTCAGGCGGCACTCGGGGCCGCCGGGATAGAGACGCTTATATTTGGGTACCGGGGTCTCCAGAAAGTCCTCCGCCTCGATATACAGGTGGCGGGAGAAGGTGACGGCCCGGGTGCCGTCCTCGGGGCGGCTGGGGTTGTTTTCCACCTGGAAGGTCTCGCTGTGCCCCTCAGGGTAGTTGGTGACGGTGAGCCGGATGGGCCGCAGCACCGCCATCACCCGCTGGGCGGTCTCGTTCAGATCCTCCCGCAGGCAGTGCTCCAAAAAGGCGAACTCCACGGTGGAGGCGGCCTTGCTCACGCCGTTGCGCTCGGAGAAGTTCCGGATGGACCGGGGGGTATAGCCCCGGCGGCGCAGACCGCACAGGGTGGGCATCCGGGGGTCGTCCCAGCCGGAGACCTTGTCCTCCTCCACGAGCTGGCGCAGCTTGCGCTTGGACATGACGGTGTAGTTGATGCCCAACCGGGCAAACTCGATCTGCCGGGGCTTGGAGGGCACCGGGCAGTTGGCGATAACCCAGTCGTAGAGGGGCCGGTGATCCTCGAACTCCAGGGAGCACAGGGAGTGGGTGATGCCCTCCAGGGCGTCCTCAATGGGGTGGGCGAAGTCGTACATGGGGTAGATGCACCACTTGTTCCCCTGCCGGTGGTGGTGCATGTGGTTGATGCGGTAGAGGACCGGGTCCCGCATGTTGAAGTTGCCGGAGGCCAGGTCGATCTTGGCCCGCAGGGTGTACCTGCCGTTGGGGAACTCCCCGGCCTTCATCCGGGCGAACAGGTCTAGGGACTCCTCCACGCTCCGATTCCGCCAGGGGGAGGTGGCGGGGGTGCCCACGTCGCCCCGGTGGGCCTTGAACTCCTCGGGAGTCAGCTCGCAGACGTAGGCCAGGCCCTTCTTGATGAGTTCTACGGCGTAGGCATACATCTGGTCAAAGTAATCGGAGGCAAAATAGAACCGGTCGCCCCAGTCATAGCCCAGCCAGTGGATGTCCTCCTGGATGGCCTCCACATATTCCACGTCCTCCTTGGTGGGGTTGGTGTCGTCCATGCGGAGATTGCACAGTCCGTGATACTTCTCGGCGGTGCCGAAATCCACGAAAATGGCCTTGGCGTGGCCGATGTGGAGGTAGCCGTTGGGCTCGGGCGGAAACCGGGTGTGGACGGTCATACCTTGGAACTGACCACCCTGGGCGATATCCTCGTCGATGAAGTCATGGATGAAGTTCTGGGTCATGGTGGGGTTCCGTTCTTCTGGCATGTCGTTTCACTCCTTCGTAATTGCTTCATAGCCTTCCTATTTTAACCTCTGCCATAGGAAAATGCAATGCTTTCTTCGAAAGAGTGAGGTTTTTCGCTCGTCAGCTCACCACATGGATGGGCCGGCCCTCCAGATAGCTCCGGATGTTCCCGGCCAGCAGAGCCACCAGGCGCTGACGGGTCTCCAGACCCTTCCAGCCCATGTGGGGGGTCAGGATGACATTATCCATGTCATAGAGGGGATTGTCGGCGGCGGGAGGCTCGGTCTCCTGCACGTCCAGGCCGGCTCCGGCGATGACGCCGTTTTGCAGGGCGGCGATGAGGGCGGGCTCATCCACCAGAGCGCCCCGGGAGGTGTTGATGAGGCAGGCGGTGGGCTTCATTTTGGCCAGGGTATCGGCGTTGATGAGGTGGCGGGTCTGGTCGCTGAGGGGGCAGTGGAGGGAGACGAAGTCGCTGCGGGAGAGCAGCTCGTCCAGCCCCACATAGCACACGCCGTCGTCCTTGGGGGTGCGGCTGTAGGCCAGGACCTCCATGTCCAGGGCCCGGGCCACCCGGATGACCTCCTTGCCGATGTGGCCCGCGCCGATGACGCCCAGGGTCTTGCCGTTGACCTCTGCATGGGGGCACTGGAGGTGGCCGGTGAAGTTGCTCCGGTCTCCCCTGGAGAGCATGTCGAGCTGCCGGCGCATGGACGAGGCCAGGTTGAGCAGCAGCATGACGGCGGTGTGGGCCACCCGCTGGGTGGAATAGGCCGGGATGTTGCACACGGTGATGCCCCTGGCCCGGGCGGCGGCCAGGTCGATGTTGTTGTAGCCGGTGCCCGCCTCGCACAGCAGATGGACGGAGTCGGGGAATCGGGCGAGGAGCTCCGCCCCCACGGGCATCTCCTTGGTCACCACGATGCCGCAGCCCGCCACCCGCTCCAGCACCTGGTCCTGGGCCGTGTCGTCGTAGACCGTCACCGCATCGGAGAGGATGGAAAAGTCCAGCTTGCCGTCATAGTTCATCTTGGCTCCGTTGAGCACGACTGTCCTGGTATTCATGAAATTGTACACTCCCTTCCTAATTTGTACTACCAATTTTGGACAATACTACTATAACAGAAGCCGGACCGGAAAGCAATGCGAAATCCCTTGACCGGGGAAGAAACCCGCCGTAGAATAAAGGGGCGGAGATCAAAACACAGGCCGGTTGGTAGTCCGGCCGCGGCGCAGGGGGACCGTCCCGCCCGCCGTGCCGTCAGTAACCTTCCCTCCCAGGGTCGTCCGTTCTCCGTGAGTTTCTGTTATGGGAGGACAACTGCATATGGAACAGGCGCAAGCGCGGGTGACCGTCTTTTTTGAGGGCCCCTTCTGGGTCTGCGTTCTGGAGCGGGAGGAGAACGGCCGGCTGTCGGCCTGCAAGCTGACTCTGGGCGGAGAGCCCACCGACGGCCAGATGTACGAGCTCCTGCTGTCCTGCTGGCGGGGGCTGGTGTTCAGCCCAGCCGTGGCGGCCCGGATGCGGACCGACGGGGGAAACCCCAAACGGCGGCAGCGGACGGCGGCCTCCGCCCTGGAAAACCGGGGCGTGGGCACCAAGGCCCAGCAGGCCCTCCGGATCCAGCGGGAGCAGGGCGGCCGGGAGCGAAAGGCGGCGCGGCACGCCAGGGACGAGGCGGAGGAGGAGCGGAAGTTCCAGCTCCGCCAGGAGAAGAAAAAGCAGAAGCACAGGGGCCGCTGACCGCGGCCCCTGTGCGTACAAGGAGCAGTGAACATGACACAGCGTGTATTTCTGGATTTTCTGCACATACTGGAACGGCTCAAGTGCAATACCCGCCACTCCTGGACCTCCACCGGGCGGCACGAGACGGTGGCGGCCCACACCTGGCGGCTGGCGGTGATGGCCCTGCTGCTGCGGGACGAGCTGCCCGGGGTGGATATGGACAAGGTGCTGCGTATGTGCCTTATCCACGACTTTGGAGAGGCAGTCACCGGGGACATTCCCTCCTTTGAAAAGACCAGCGCCGACGAAGCGGCCGAGACCGAGGCCGTGGCCGGGATGCTCGCGCCGCTGCCGGAGCCGCTCCGGGGAGAGCTGACCGCCCTCTTTGCCGAGATGGATGCGTTCGAGACTCCCGAATCCAGGGTCTATAAGGCCCTGGACAAGCTGGAGGCCGTGCTCCAGCACAACGAGGCCCCCCTGGATACCTGGACGCCGCTGGAGCGCCAGCTTCAACTGGACTATGGCGCCGAAAACGCCGCCGAATTTCCCTGGCTGCGGGCTCTGCGGGACGCGCTGCGCCAGGACACGCTGGAAAAGCTGGGAAAGTAGCCCGAAGCCCGCCGGAAAAGTCCCGGGACTTTTCCGGCGAACCCCGGCGTCCAAAAAAATTTTGCAAAGAGTATTGACAAAACCGAATATTAGAATATAATAATATTAGAACAAGGGAAGGGAGCGTGGGGCATGGAAGAGAGCCGGGAATTGTACGAAGCGAAAAGCGAACTGCTCAAGGCACTGGCCCATCCTCTGCGGCTGCAGATCGTTCGGGGCCTGCTGGTGGGGGGATGCCACAACGTCCGCTGCATGGAGGCGGGCACGGGGCAGTCCCAGTCCACCATTTCCCAGCATCTGATGCGCCTGAAGGCGGCGGGGGTGGTCCGGTGCGAGCGGTCGGGCAACGAGATGTACTACGAGGTGTCCGACCCGGATGCTGCCAACCTGGTGGCGGCCCTGTTCGGCGATGAAAGGGAGGACTATAATTGTACGACATTGCCGTCATCGGAGGCGGCCCGGCAGGGCTGAGCGCCGCCGTCAACGCCAGGGCGCGGAACAAATCCGTGCTGGTGGTCACCAATGATTACCGGGAGAGCCCTCTGTATAAGGCGGAGTGGGTGGACAACTACCTGGGGATGCCGGGCCGGACGGGCCCGGAGCTGCTGGAGGCCTACCACAGCCACGCCGAGGCCATGGGGACGGTGTTCCGGGCCGGACGGGCCTTGAATATCATGCCGATGGAAGGCACAAACTATATCGGCATCGGCAGCGACATGGAGGAGGCCCGGGCGGTGATTCTAGCCACCGGGGTCTCCCGCGGCCGGAAATATCCCGGCGAGGCGGAATTTCTGGGACGGGGGGTGAGCTACTGCGCCACCTGCGACGGAATGCTCTACCGAAACCGCCCGGTGGCGGTGGTGGGCCTGGCCCCCGACGCGCCGGAAGAGGCCAATTTCCTCCACGGCCTGGGTTGTCGTGTGACCTACGTATCCCCGCGGCCCCCGGCGGGGCTGGACCCCGCCATCCCCTATGTAAAGGCCGCCCGGATGGAGATCACCGGCGGCAGCGCCGTCGCCGCCCTGCAAGCCGACGGACGGGAGATCCCCTGCGACGGGGTGTTCCTTCTGCGCCACGCCGTGGCGCCCACCGATCTGCTGCCCGGCCTGACCCTGGAGGGGGGTTATGTGGCGGTGGACCGGGATATGCGGACCAGCTTGCCGGGCATTTTCGCCTGCGGCGACTGTACGGGGGAACCCCTTCAACTGTCCAAGGCGGCAGGGGAAGGGCTGATAGCCGGCCAAAAAGCCGCCGAATATGTGGACGCACTTCACACCGACAAAACCAATTCCAATTAACGAAGAAAAGGAGAAAAAATTATGTCTGTCTTACATCTCAACGAGTCGGAATTCGACGCCAAGATTACCTCCGCCCCTCTGGCCATGGTGGACTTCTGGGCCACCTGGTGCGGCCCCTGCAAGATGCTGGCCCCCGTCATCGAGGACCTGGGCGGCAAGTACGACGGCAAGGCCGTGGTGGCCAAGGTGGATGTGGACCAGAACCAGGGTCTGGCCGCCCGCTATGGAGTCATGAGTATCCCCACCGTGGTCTTTTTCAAGGACGGTAAGGAGATTGGCCGCAAGGTAGGCGTCATGCCCGCCGGGGCCTACACCCAGGTGCTGGACGCCAACCTGTAAAGAGCCCAAAAACATCCGCCCGGAGCTGCGTAGGCAGCTCCGGGCGGATGTTCGTCTTTCAGTGCTCTTTGGCGCCCAGCATGGCCACCACCTCGGCCCGGGTGCAGTGGTAGTCGCCGTCCCAGGCCCGGCGATAGGAGCCGGTGAAGGGGTCGCCGCCCAGATAGACGGGAAGCTGGTCCCGCTCTGCCGGTGGGACCTCCACGACCACCACCGAGCCGTAGTCGGTGCCAGCCACCCAGACCTGGTCACGGCGGAGGATGTTGGCGCTGACCACCTTGGGGTCACTGAGCATGGACCAGAGCTCGTCGGCCATCTCGTGGGGCTCCAGCAGCCCCTGGACCCGAAGAGAGTGGTCGGGCAGCTCCTCCACGCCCAGCAGGATGACCCCGCCGTAACTGTTGGCAAAGGCGGAGTAGGTCTCCCAGAGGCTGTGGGGCAGCCCGCCGGTGGCCAGCTTGGCCTCCAGGCGGTTGTTTTCCCGGTATTGCTCCATGTGGTTCAGGTCCAGCATCGCGTCTGCCTCCTGCCTGCAGCGGCCCAGGCGCGGCGCGGGCCTGGGCCATTCTGACCTCATCTTAACCCGAATGGGGCGGGCTTGTCAATGGGTCCGGGGGGAGGCGTGAACCGGCGGCGATCTGTTCGGCCACCCGGATGCCGTCCACGGCCGCGCTGACGATGCCGCCGGCCCAGCCGCCGCCCTCGCCGCAGGGGTAAAGGCCCCGGAGGGGGGATTGGAGGTCCTCGCCCCGGAGGATGCGCACCGGGGAGGAGGAGCGGGTCTCCACCCCGGTGAGGAGGGCGCTGGGGGCGTCGAAGCCCCGGAGCTTTTTCCCCAGCAGGGGGAGCGCACCCCGGAGGGTATCGGTGACGAAGCCGGGCAGGCAGCGGGACAGGTCCGCCGGGACGACCCCAGGGCGGTAGGTGGGATTAACGGAAGGGGAGAGGGTGGGAGCCGTCCCTGCCAGGAATGAGCCCACACATGCGGCGGGGGCGTAGAACCCGCCGCCGCCCAGGGCGAAGGCCCGTTCCTCCCAAACTGCCTGAAACTCCATGCCCGCCAGCGGATGGGGGCTGCCGAAGTCGGCCGGGGCCACCCCCACCAGCAGCCCGCCGTTGCTGTTTTCCCCGTCCCGGGCCCGTCCGCTCATGCCGTTGGTCACCAGCCGTCCGGGTTCGGAGGCGGCGGCCACCACCTCGCCGCCGGGGCAGACGCAGAAGGTGAAGGCCGAGCGGCCGTTGGGCAGGTGGCAGGCCAGCTTGTAGTCCGCCGGGGGCAGCTTTTCCCAGGCGGGGCCGAACTGGGCCAGACTGACGTCGGATTGCCGGTGCTCGATGCGCACGCCGATGGCAAAGGGCTTCTGCTCCATGGGGACCCCGGCCTCGAAGAGCATCCGGAAGGTGTCCCGGGCGGAGTGGCCGGGGGCCAGCACCAGGGCGTCGGCCTCCAGGTCGTAGGGCCCCCCGGGGGCGGCCACGGTGAGACCGGTCAGCCGGCCGTCCTTTTGCCGCAGGCCGGTGAGCCGGTGCTCGAACCGGACGTCGCAGCCCCGGGCCAGCAGCTCGGCCCGGATGCGCTTCACCACCTGGCGGAGCACGTCGGTGCCGATGTGGGGCTTGTGGGACCAGAGGATGTCCTCCGGCGCGCCGTGCTCCACCAGGGCCTCCAGCACGGCGGAGATGCGGCCGTCGTGGGTGCCCGTGGTCAGCTTGCCGTCGGAAAAGGTGCCTGCGCCACCCTCCCCGAATTGGACGTTGGAGAGCGGGTCCAGCACCCCGGAGGACCAGAAGGCGGCTACATCGGCGGCGCGCTGTTCCACCGGGCGGCCCCGCTCCAATACGATGGGGGCCAGCCCCGCCCGGGCCAGGAACAGGGCGGCGAACAGGCCCGCCGGGCCCATGCCCACCACCACTGGAGGCAGGGGGGAGGTCCGGGCGGCGGCGGGAAAGACATAGGGCTGCCGCTGAAACAGGGCGATGTTTTTGCGGTTGGCACGGCGCACCAGGTCCTCCTCGTGGTCGGCAGACAGCTCCACGGTGCAGACGTAGTGGACGTCGGTTTTTTTCCGGGCGTCGATGGACTGGCGGGTCAGGGTCAGGTCCCGGACCAGAGCCGGGCGGAGTCCCAGCAGCCGGGCAGCCTTGCGTCGGAGCTGCTCCAGGTCCCCGTCCACGGGGAGGGGAAGATTGCTGATTCGTATCATGTTATCACCTGAGAGGTAGTATACCAGAAAAATGGGCGGGGGAACAGTCCGTCCGGATAAAAAAGGAGTGGGAGCCGCCTTGCGGCGGCTCCCGTGCCTTTGGATTACTTTTTCTCCTTTGGAGGAAGCAGGTTGACGTGGTCCTCCAGCAGCATCTGCGAGGCCTTATCATAGGACGAGGCGTCCTCGTAGCGGTCGAGCAGCGCGCTCTCCTCCAGGTCGGAGTAGTCGTTTTTGCTGCCCCGGTAGACGAGCTTCAGAAGAATGGGCGTGATGACGGTGGTGGCGATGACGACCAGTACCACCGGGCCGAAGAAGTCCTCCTTCATCAGTCCCGAGGAGATGCCTTTGTTTGCCACGATCAGAGCCACCTCGCCCCGGGAAATCATGCCGACGCCCACCTGGAGGGAATCCTTGGTGGAGTATCCGCACAGCCGGGCGCCCAGGCCGCAGCCCACCACCTTGCTCACCAGGGCCACCAGGACCAGAAGTAGGGCGAAGAGGACGATGGAAGCGCTCATCTCGGGCAGCGCCACCTTCAAGCCGATGCTGGCGAAGAAGACAGGGGAGAGCAGCATACAGGACAGCGTGTCGAAGCGGTCCTGTAGATAGGTGACTCTGGGCGTGTTAGCAAAGATGATCCCCATAATGTAGGCCCCGGTGATATCGGCCACGCCGAAATAGACCTCGGACAGATAGGCATAGAGGAGGCACAAGGCAAAAGCCACGATCAGGAACCGGCGTTTGTCGCGGTTCCAGCGGGAGAACCAGAGACTGATCAGACGGTGGAGCACAAAGCCCACCAGAACGCTCAGGGCAAAAAAGAGCGCGATTTTCAGAAGCACCAGGCCCAGGCCGCCCCCTTTGCCGGACAGGGAGGTGACAATGGTGAGGGCCACGATGCCCAGCACGTCGTCAATCAGGGCCGCGCCCAGGATGGCATTGCCCGAACGGGTGGAGAGCTTGCCCAGTTCCTTCAGGGTTTCGACCGTGATGCTGACCGAGGTAGCGGTCAGGACCACGCCGATGAACAGATTCTGAAGGAACTCACCGCGATTAAAGAGTGCGGCCGCGGCAAACCCCATCACCAAGGGGAGGAGAACGCCGATGAGGGCAATGATAAAGGCGGCTTTTCCAGCACGCTTCAGGCCGTCCAGGTCGGTTTCCATCCCGGCGGTGAACATCAGAGTGATCACGCCCAGCTCCGCCACCTCGTCGAGGAAGGCGGTGTCGGGAATGAGGCCAAAGCAGGCGGGGCCAAGGAGAAGACCGGCGATCAGGGCGCCTACCACCTGCGGTAGGGACACCCGTTTGGTGAGGATGCCCAGCAGCTTTGTGCACAGGAGGATGGCCGAAAGCTGGACCAGGAACAGATAGGAATCCATGCGATTACCCCCTTTGTTGAGGGACTCATTCTAGACCATTCCCGAATGGAATGCAAGGGCAAAAACGCCGAAAAGTTTTGCCTTGGCGGCAGAACGAGATGGGTCTCCAGGCCGCGGCAGCGGCCTGGAGACCCATTAGATATAGATTCAGTTGAAATTCCCGGCCGCTGCGACCCGGACGGAGCAGGCATGACGGGCTGTTTAGTAGCTGACGCCCTGCCAGATCATAGCGTCGGCATGGCCCCAAGCGCATAGGCACTTTGGGGACCCGGTCTGACCTGCTCGGGCGAAATGAATTCGCCCTGCGCCAAGGTCCTGCTGTGCAGGACGCTTGACGGCGCTGCGCGCCGCCCCATCCGCGATGGGGCCCCGGTCACCGACAGGCTGTTTAGTAGCTGACACCCTGCCAGATCATGGCGTCGGCGACCTTCATGAAGCCGGCGATATTGGCGCCGGCCACCAGGTTGCCGGGCATGCCGTATTCCTCGGCGGCCTTGGCGGCGTTGTGGTAGATGTTAGTCATAATGCCGTGGAGCTTCTGGTCCACTTCCTCGAAGGACCAGGACAGACGCATGGAATTCTGACTCATCTCCAGACCGGAGGTGGCCACGCCGCCGGCGTTGGCCGCCTTGGCGGGCCCAAACAGCACGTCGTTGATCTGGAAGATCTCAATGGCCTCGGGGGTGGAGGGCATATTGGCGCCCTCGGCCACGGCAAAACAGCCGTTCTTCACAAGCTGCTGGGCGGCTACGCCGTCCAGCTCGTTCTGCGTGGCGCAGGGCAGAGCGATGTCACAGGGTACGCTCCAGATGCCGGAGCAGCCCTCCACGTACTGGGCGGTGGGCACATAGTCCAGATAGGTCTTGATACGGTCCCGCTTGACCTCCTTGATCTCCTGCATGACCTTATAGTCGATGCCGTTCTGGTCCACAATATAACCGTTGGAATCGCTCATGGCGATGACCTTGGCGCCCAACTGGGTGGCCTTCTGGTTGGCGTAGATGGCCACGTTGCCGGAGCCGGAGATCACCACGCTCTGGCCCTGGAAGGACTTTCCGTTGGCCTTGAGCATCTCCTCGGTGAAGTAGCACAGGCCGTAGCCGGTGGCCTCGGTCCGGGCCAGGGAGCCGCCGTAGCTGATGCCCTTGCCGGTGAGGACGCCGTTGAACTCGTTGCGGATGCGCTTATACTGGCCGAACAGATAGCCGATCTCCCGGGCGCCCACGCCGATGTCGCCGGCAGGCACGTCGGTGTCGGGGCCGATGTGGCGCTGGAGCTCGGTCATGAAGGACTGGCAGAAACGCATGACCTCGTTGCTGCTCTTGCCCTTGGGGTCGAAGTCGGAGCCGCCCTTGCCGCCGCCCATGGGCAGGCCGGTGAGGCTGTTCTTGAAGATCTGCTCAAAGCCCAGGAACTTGATGACGCTCAGGTTGACGCTGGGATGGAAGCGCAGGCCGCCCTTGGAAGGGCCGATGGCCGTGGAAAACTGGACGCGATAGCCACGGTTCACCTGCACGTTGCCCTTGTCGTCCACCCACGAGATGCGGAAGAGCAGGCTGCGCTCCGGCTCCACGATGCGCTGGATGACGCCGGACTTGACCAGCTCGGGGCGCTGCTCCACCACAGGCTGGAGGGACTCCAGCACCTCCCGGACGGCCTGGAGGAATTCTTTCTGATCCGGGTCCTTGCGGACTACGTCCGCGTACACTTCCTGCAGATAGCTGTTGGTAAATGTCATCTTGCCAAACCCCTTTGCCTGGCGGCGCGTTTCCGTGGACACGCCCACCTTAAAATATAAAATCCTGTGCGCTGCTGCACTGGGTGCGGCCGATTCCGCCCCCCACGGAAAATTGTTGGGGGTATTATACGCCTATCTGGGTAAAAATGCAACAAAAAAATGGAAACTTGCAGAATTTTTCTCATATGGCGGAAGAATGCCGCATCCGATGCAGCAAAGGAAGATGCATAGTTCATTTGACGGGCAAAATGGCGGGATTTGTCGTCCACTCGCGGCCGCCGGGAGCCGCTGTGGGCAGGCACAGGCCGTAGAGGTCGGTGCAGCGGTCCTCCAGCTCGAAAAGCCGCCGGGCGGCGGGGGAGAGGGTGCGGACGTGGGCGGGCTTGGTGAGGATGGGCAGCCGGGCATGTTTCCACATCTCCCGCAGCACCGCCCGGCCGCGGTCGTTGAAGCCCAGCACCCGCAGATAGGGGACATGCTCCGGGCGGTCGGCGGCGGTGAGGCCCAGAAAGGCCCAGAGCACCAGCCGCCGGACCCGGGCGTGGGTGTACCGGCGGGTCTTGGTCAGGGCGTAGACCTCCTCCAGGGTGGTGGCGGCCTTTCCGGCCGCCAGCAGCCGGGCGGCCAGGCCGTCGCCGCTGTCGGGCAGAGCCTCGGCCTGTTCCAGAGTCATGGAGCGGAGTCGGGCCAGGATGGCCCGCTCACAGCGGACCAGGTCGGCGGTCTCCCAGGTCCAGGGGCCGGTGAGATAGGGGGCGGCGGCATCGGGGTACCCGGCGCGGAGCCGGCCCCGCAGCCAGCTTGCCGAGGCAAAGCCCGCCGCCGGAGCTTGATCGTGGCCCGCCCCGGTCCGGGGGATGGCGACGGCCTCCATGGAGCCGGGCAGGGCCCGCAGGTATTCCACCGCCAGGTTGTTGTTGGGGGCGGAGAGAACGTCGGCCGCCGGGCCGATGAGGGCGCGGACGGCCTCCTGCCGGGCGGCGGGGAAGGGGAGCCCCTGGTCGAGGGCGCGGCGCAGGGCGGAGGGGTAGGCTTGGGAGTCCAGACAGACGGCGGCGGCCCGAAGCTCCTCCAGCGAGCCGGACTCGCTGCCGAACGAGAGATGGCTCACCACTCCGGCGGCGGAGAGGACCTCCACCGCACCCCGGGCGAAGCGCTCCGCGGAGGAGATCGCCCAGGGGGTGGGCAGCTCCAGCACCAGGTCGGCGCCGCCCTTTAGGGCCACGGCCGCCCGGGTCCACTTGTCAGCGATGGCGCAGTCGGCCCGCTGGACCCAGTTTCCGCTCATGGCGCAGACCACGGCGGCGTCCTCACCCAGCAGCCGGCGGGTCTCAGCAATCTGCCGGGCATGGCCGGAATGGAAGGGATTGTATTCAGCAATAATGCCGGAGATGTTCATGTCAGCCCCCAAAAGTGTAGATTTTTTTGAATTTCATCGAAAAAGTGGGTTGTTCTTTCCAGCGGAATGGTCTAGAATATACTTGCAATTTTAGCGGAACCGGAACGATTCTGCAAGGGCCGAAGCCCAAACTATACAAATTAAGGAGCGGATAGTAACATGAAAGTCCTCGTCATCAATGCGGGCAGTTCCTCTCTGAAGTACCAGCTCATGGACACCGACACCCGGACGGTGCTGGCCAAGGGCCTGTGTGAGCGCATCGGCATCGACGGCCGCCTGACCCACAAGGTCCCCGCCAAGGACCTGAAGCTGGAGTTTGAGATTGCCATGCCCACCCACGCCGAGGCCATCCAGTCCGTGCTGGACGCCCTGACCTCCGCCGAGCACGGCGTGATCCGGAGTATGTCCGAGATCGACGCGGTGGGCCACCGGGTGGTCCACGGCGGCGAGAAGTTTGCCGCCTCCGCCCGGATCGACGCCGACGTGATGGCCGCTCTGGAGGAGTGCATCCCTCTGGCCCCCCTGCACAATCCCGCCAACATCACCGGCATCAAGGCCTGCCAGGCCGTTATGCCCTCCACTCCCATGGTGGCCGTGTTCGACACCGCCTTCCATCAGACGATGCCCGCCAGGAGCTATATTTATGCCCTGCCCTACGAGTATTATGAGAAGGACAAGGTCCGCCGCTACGGCTTCCACGGCACCTCGCACCGCTATGTCTCCGCCCGGGCCGCCGCCCTGCTGGGCAAGCCCATTGAGGAGCTGAAGATCATCACCTGCCACCTGGGCAACGGCTCCTCCGTCAGCGCCATCGACGGCGGCAGGAGCGTGGATACCTCCATGGGCTTCACCCCCCTGGCCGGCGTGCCGATGGGCACCCGCTCCGGCGACCTGGACGCCGGCATTCTGGAGTACCTGATGAACAAGTACGGCATGGACATCAAGGAGATGCTGAACGTGCTGAACAAGAAGTCCGGCGTGCTGGGCATCTCCGGCGTATCCTCCGACTTCCGCGACCTGGAGGAGGCCGCCAAGGCCGGCAACGACCGCGCCCAGCTCGCCCTGGACTCCTTCCAGTACAGCGTGAAGAAGCTGGTGGGCGCTTACGCCGCCGCCATGGGCGGGGTGGACGCCATCGTGTTCACCGCCGGCGTGGGCGAGAACGACGCCGTCACCCGGATGGCCATCGCCTCCGGCCTGGAGTTCATGGGCGTGAAGATGGACGCCGAGGCCAACAACACCCGCGGCCACGAGGCGGTGGTCTCCGCCGCCGACTCCAAGGTGAAGGTGCTGCTCATCCCCACCGACGAGGAGCTCATGATCGCCATGGATACCGCCGAGATCGTAGGCAAGTAAACTGCACAGGAACCACGAAGGGCCCGCGCTCGCAATGGAGCGCGGGCCCTTTTCGCATCACAGGTTTACCAGGTGACCCCCAGGTCGGGGCGCACACCCAGGTCGATGATGTCCTTGGCGTCGTAGAACTGGAGATACCGCTCCCGCTCCCGGCCGCTGCGTAGGGTCTTGCCGTCGGGGTGAAGCCGGTCGCAGATGACGGCGGAGATGTCCGTCTTGATCTTGGAGTAGGACTCGACACCCACCGAAGCGAAGACCCGGAAGCCCATGCTCTGGAGGTACTGGAACATGGGGCCGGTCTGGGTTACGTCGTTGTCCCCGTCGGGCCGCGCCCCGTGGGGATAGAACAGGATGCTGGTGGGGCCCACCAGGCTGCCCACCTCCTCGGCCCAGCGCTCGGTGTCGGTCTTGACCACCTCCATGGACTTGGCGGACAGGTTGATATGCCCCCAGGTGTGGCTGCCGAAGGTCCAGCCGGTCTCCTTCAGACGCTGGATCACCGGCATCACCGCGTCGATCTCACTCTGGCGGTAGGCCTCAAACTCCGCCCGGCGCGGGTCGTCGGCCTTGATGTCCCGGTCGTTCTGGGTCCGATAGCCCAGGATGCCCTGGTAGCCGGTGAGAGAGAAGATGGCCTTGGCTCCGTTGAGGGAGAAGTCGGGGTGCTCCAGGATAAACTGGTCCAGGATGGTGGTGGCGTCCAGGTCCTGAGTGAGGAAGGTCTCCTTGGTGTAGGGGTCGGTGCACTCGGCCCAGATCTGGCCGTCGTCCCCCACCACCAGCTTGGAGGTAAAGCCCCCCTCCAGCATATACTCATAGTAGTTCACGTCGTCAAAGGAGATGATCAGAGGTTTTTTCCCCTCGGGGAGCCGGAGCGTGTTGCGGACCATATGGGTACCGCTCTCGTCGGTGACCTCGCTCCAGACGTCCTCCATGGCCACCAGAATATAGCCCTTGTCATAGACGCTCTGCAAAATCTTGTTGTACTCGTCTACCGTCACCATCCAGTCGTCCAGACCGATGCGCTGGGATTCGGGCAGAGGGCTCTCATGGAAGGCGTACTGGGGATAGGCGATGATGGGGTGGAAGAACAGGTGCTCCACCACCTGGTCCGGGCCCCAGGACTGTGTGAGCTGGTCCTCAGACCAGTAGGTCCTGACGGCGTCGTAGGGGTCCGCGGCGGGGGTTGGGGAAGATTCGGCGGAGGCGGTGGGCTCCGGGGTTGCGGAGACGGGCGGGGTGTCCGGTGTACCGCTGCCGGCGGGCGGGGCTTTCTTGCAGGCGGCCAGCGGTGTGAACAGCGTCAGGGTCAGTGTCAGGGCCAACAGTCGTTTCAGGTTTGTTCTCATGCACATGGGCGGGGTTCCTCCTAGCGTTCGATCTCTGTCCCTGTTATCTTACAGGAAACGGGCGGTAACATGCATCACAAAGAAATGACAAAAAGATTAAGGTTTTCCGTCGGGGGGCGGGACCCTTCGGACCAGCAGAATGGAGGCCGCGCCGGTGACGGCTCCGGTGACCAGGGAGGCCAGCAGTAGGGGAGCCAGGTAGACCAGCAGGGCGGGAGAGGCCAGCACGGCCATGGCGGCCAGGACCTGGCCGGTGTTGTGGGCGGCGGCGCCGGCAATGCAGACGCCGAAGAGGGACAGACGGCGGCAGCGGACCAGCAGCCACATGACCCCAAAGGCCAGCAGCCCGCCGCCCAGGGAGAAGGCCAGGGCGGAGAGATTACCGCCCACCAGCGCGCCCAGCAGGCACCGGGCCACCAAGATGAGCAGGGCCTCCCGGCCGGACATGGTGCACAGGGCGTAGATGGTGACCAGATTGGCCAGACCCAGCCGCAGGCCGGGCAGGGGCACCAGCACGGTGAGGGGGAAGAGCCCCTCGGTTACCGACAGGGCCAGGGCCAGGGCGGTCAGGACCGCGCAGCGGGTGAGGCGGCGCGTGGAAAGGGCGGAAGCAGGATACATCACGGGCCCTCCTAACCGGTCACGCCGTCCACGGCCGGGGCCTCCGAGCCGGTGACGGAGATGATGAGGCGGTTGGGCAGGCAGACGATCTGCCCGCCGGAAACCGACACCCAGCCGGTGTGGACGCAGTCCTCGCCGGGGCAAGAGCTCTCTGAGATCCGGATGCGGCCCCGCTCCGCCTGAATCGTGAGGGGATAGTCCAGCTCCTCCAGGTACAGGGTGACGGGTTCGGACAGGGAAGAGAGGGGGTATTGGGCGATGACCTCGTTATTTAAGACGACTGTGGCGGTCAAAAAGTTTCCAGGGGCCGGACGAAAAAGATAGAGCAGGAGAAGCGCGAAGGCCGCCACGGCCAGCGCCACAAGGCCGTCCCAGGGGGTGGGGCGGACACGGATAGCCGCGGGGGGAGTTCCAGCGTGTTTCATCGGTATGCCTCACATCAAAATCCACAATTTGACCCCGGTAAAGCCGGGATCATAGACTTTTTTATTGTATCACGAAGCGGCGCGCTTGAAAAGCTCCGATGACAGGAAGGAACTGGCGCCGGGAGCGGTAAGTATTTTCTAGTTGCAAAACAGGGCAAATTCTGATAAAATACTGCCTGTTAGACTGGTGCGGTATGCGCCGGACGAAAGCGACTAGGAGATGAACCCATGGATAAACAGAAGCAAGCGGCGCGGAACCAGAAGGAGGATGTCGTCCTGAACCGGACCCTGATCTGGTTTGGCGGGGCAGTGGTCGTTGAACTCCTGCTGCTGCTGCTTAACCGCTATTATATCAATTATAACGTCAGCGGCATCACGCTCATGAGCAACATCCATAAGGCCCTGCCCGTGATGATTGCAGCGCTGGCGGTGCTGACGGTGGTCTGCGCGGTCTGGCTGTATACAGGGTTGAAAAAGAAGCGGAGCGGCCTGATCCCCGGGCTGCTGACCGGCGTTTTCGGAGCTCTGGCTCTGGGATGCCTGGCGGCGTTCCGATTCAAGGGGGCCGGCATCCAGCTCATGTGTACCCTGGTCCCGGCCGTGGCGGTGCTGGCGCTGGTGTATTACCTCTACCAGCGGGAATTTTTTGCCATCACCGTTTTATCGGCACTGGGCCTGGTCGGGCTTTGGCTCTTCCGCAAGGCGGGCGGCGGCCACGCAGTGGTGGTCTATGGCTATTTCGCCGTGGTGGCGGTGATACTGGTGGCGGCGGTGCTGCTGGCCCGGCGGCTCCAGCAGGCGGAGGGAATGCTCAAGCGCGGGGAAAAGCGTATCCGGGTCCTGGGCCACGGTGCCAATTACGCCCTGTTCTATGTCAGTTGTGCCGTGGTGGCGGCGGCCCTGGCGGCGGCTTTGATCCTGGGCGCTGCGGCGGCCTACTACCTGATGTTCGCACTGGTGGCTTGGATCTTCGTACTGGCAGTCTACTTCACCGTCAAGCTCATGTGATTGGGAAAAAAGCGGCGCCCGGCTACTGCCGGGCGCCGCTTTTTTGTGTGTCTTCACGCCTCCTTGCGAATGGGGGCGTAATACTGCTCCTGATACTGGGCGAAGAGCTTTTCAAACTCGGCTGAGGCGCCGGAGTGGAGATACTTGAGGTAGGTGTGGTTGTCAGGTAGGTTTTCCTTGGCGGGGGTGGTGGAGCGGAGGATCAGCATGGCCACATTGGAGCAGTGGTCAGAAATGCGCTCCAGATTGATGAGCAGCTCCAGAAACTGCGTGCCCAGCTCGATGGTGCAGGCGCCGGATTTCAGCCGCTCAATGTGCCGGTTTTTCAAGGTGTCCTCCATCAGATCCACCACCTCTTCCAACGGCTCCACCTGCATGGAAAGGGCGTGATCCCGGCCGGCGTAGCAGGCCAGCGTGGTGTCCACGGCTTTGCCCACGGCGTCGGTGAGGTACCGCAGCTCGCGGCTGGCCACGGGGGAAAAGGCGATGTCCCGGCTGTGGAGGGCGGTGGCCGACTCGGACAGATTGACCGAGTAATCGCCGATCCGCTCAAAGTTGGTGAGGGTGTGGAGCAGCTCGGACACCAGATTGCTCTCCGACTGGGTGAGGGCGCGGTCGGTGAGCTTGACCAGATAGCTGTCCAGCATGTTCTCCAGCTTGTCGATGGCGGACTCGGTCTCATGGAGCCGCTCCAGCTTTTTGTCGTCATAGTCGGAGAGCAGCTCCACGGCCAGACGGTAGTTGTCCCGGGCCATGGTACCCATATTGATGACGGCGGCGCGAGCGTGCTCCAGAGCCACGGCGGGGGAGGAGAGGAAACGCTCGTCCAGGGGGTTGATGTCGATGGTCCCGGTATCGCCGGGGACCAGCGTCTCCACGATCTTCACCAACACCCGGTTGAAGGGGAGCAGCAGAAGGGTACAGGCTACGTTGAAGCCCAGGTGCAGGTTGGCGATGGAGCCGCGGTTCATGACGTCGCCCCAGAAGGGGAAGTGGAACAGGGCGTTGCCTGCATACAGCACCACGAGGAAGAACAGTGTGCCGATGATATTGAACAGGAGATGAACCATGGCCGTCCGCTTGGCATTTTTGCTGGCGCCGATGGCGGAGAGAAGGGCGGTGATACAGGTGCCGATGTTCTGGCCCATAATAAGGGGGATAGCAATATGGAAGGAAACCACGCCGGTGGAGCTGACCGCCTGCAGGATGCCCATGGAGGCGGAGGAGCTCTGGATCAGGGCGGTGACGGCGGCGCCTACCAGAATACCCAGCAGGGGATTGGAAAAGGCGACGAACAGCTCGCGGAAGGCGGGGAGCTCCTGGAGGCCGGAGACGGCGTTTTCCATGGTCTTCATGCCGATGAACAGAAGGCCCAGCCCCAGCAGGATCTGGCCCACGATCTGCCTGCGGCTGCTCCCCTTGAGGAACATGAAGAGCACGATGCCCACCGCTGCCAGCAGAGGGCCCAGGATCGAGGGCTTGAGCAGGGCCAAAAAGACGTTGTCGGACGAAATGTCGCCCAGCCGGAGGAGCTGCGCGGTGACCGTGGTGCCGATGTTGGCGCCCATGATAATTCCCACAGTCTGGGGCAGCTTCATGATGCCGGCATTGACGAAGCCCACGCACATTACGGTGGTGGCGGCGGAGCTCTGAATCAGACCCGTGACCAGAGCGCCAAGCAGGACTCCCTTGAACACGTTGCTGGTCAGTCGTTCCAGAATACCCTCCAACCGACCGCTGGAGAGCTTCTCCAGACCGTCGGTCATGGTGGACATGCCGAACAGGAAGGTCGCGATTGCACCTATCAGGGTGATCACATCAGTTGCGTTCACAAGTTTCCTCCAAATCTGACAAGTTGTCAAAGTTGAGCGGCCGAAATTTGCAGGATTCAATTTTAGGTCCCTATAAAACCAGTATAGATTATATACGCCTTTTTTCGCCGCGTAAATCCTATGTAAAGCACTTGACGTAAATTTTACATTTCGGCCAAAAAGGCAAAAAGTTTCTGCATGAAATCCGTCAAATAATCAGCGTGGGCGGCAAAGGGGTCCGGATGCCCTCTTGTGTTTTTGGAAAAAAGAGGGTAAAATAAAGAACAGCAGATCAGCCGTCAATCTCCAGACCAGAGAAGGAGGAGGACCCATGACAAAGGAACAGGAAACCTTGCAGGAATGGATCAGCGCGAGCGACAACATCGTCTTTTTCGGCGGGGCCGGCGTATCCACCGAAAGCGGCATCCCCGATTTCCGCAGCGTGGACGGGCTGTACCATCAGCAGTTCCAGTATCCGCCTGAGACCATGCTGAGCCACAGCTTTTATGCGTCCCACACCGAAGAATTTTTTGATTTTTACCGAAAAAAGCTGCTGGCCCTGTGGGCCAAGCCCAACATGGCCCATCGGAAGCTGGCCGAGCTGGAGCAGGCGGGCAAGCTCCGGGCGGTCATCACCCAGAACATCGACGGTCTCCACCAGATGGCCGGGAGCCGGGAGGTGCTGGAGCTCCACGGCTCCGTCCACCGGAATTACTGCCAGGCGTGCGGCCGGTTCTATCCGGTGGAGGCGGTGGCTGAGGCGGAGGGGGTGCCCCGCTGTGCCTGCGGCGGGGTCATCAAGCCCGATGTGGTGCTCTATGAGGAGGCGCTGGACGGGACGGTGATGCGGAGGGCGCTGGACTACATCCGCAAAGCCGACATGCTCATCATCGGCGGCACCTCGCTGGTGGTCTATCCGGCCGCCGGGCTGGTGAACGATTACCGGGGGAATAAGCTGACCCTCATCAACAAGGGGGCGACCTCCATGGACTGGCAGGCCGATCTGGTGGTCTCCGGCCCCATCGGGGAGATCCTGGGCGCCGTCCAGATTTGAAGAAACAGCCCCGGCGTTCTGCGCCGGGGCTGTCGGTAGGCCGCCATTTATTGAAAAACAATAAAAAATAATTGACATTCAATATAGAGTGTGCTATGCTGACCCCAGAACAAGGGAGGGATTCCCATGGAAAAGACCGGAGTACAAAAGCTGGCCAGCGTATTAAAGGTCCTAGTCACGATTACGTTTATCTGCAACATCCTAGCACTGTTCCAATTGCCGACTTTGGTGGTGTCCCGAGGTGAGCCGGGGGTGTTGATGGATTTGTTGCGCCATCCCGTAGCTTTCTGGCTCTCTTACTATCCGGATTTTCTGTTTCTTGTGGCAGAGTGCGGAATCTATGACTGGGTACTATACGGATTCCTTTTTTTCTGCGGCGTCTGCACCGCCGTCATCCTGTGGCAGGCCCGCCGGGTGCTGGACACCATCCTGGCCGGGAACACTTTCACCTTTGAAAATGCGGCCAATATGCGGCGGGCGGCGGTATGCTGCTTCCTCATCTCGGCCGCCGCCCTGGGCCGGACGGTGTGGGGCCTGTGTTTTTATCGCAGCCTGATGCCTCTGCTCACATACAACGCGCTGTTCGTGCCCATCTTTCTGATGGCGGGACTGCTGTGCATGGTCATGTCCGCTCTTTTCCGCCAGGCGGCGGAGCTGAAGGCGGAAAATGACCTGACCATATAGGAGGGCGGAACGATGCCGATCATGGTCAATTTGGATGTGATGATGGCCAGGCGGAAGATGAGCCTCAACGAGCTGGCCCAGCGGGTGGACATCACCCTGGCCAACCTGTCCATCCTGAAGAACAATCATGCCAAGGCGGTGCGCTTTACCACCCTGGAGGCCATCTGCCGGGCTCTGGACTGCCAGCCCGGCGACATTTTGGAATATGTATCCGGAGAGGAGGAAAAGCCGTGAAGCGGCTGCTTTTGCCCGCCCTGCTGCTGTTTTTCCTGGCCGGCTGTGCCCGGAACGCCGACAATCTGATTTTCGTCAACGACAGCGCCGCATCGGTGGGACTGGTGGAGCTGGCCGGGCCGGGGTATAGCGGGGGCGGCTGCTACGCGGACGGCTCCCCCATCGGGCGGGGGGACTCCCTGGGCTTCCGGATGGACCCGGACGAGGGCGGGGTGGTGTCGCTGCGCGTCTGGGACGAGGGGGAGCGGGCCGTGCTGGCTCAGGGGACGTTTTCCCTGTCCTTTGAGCACGAGCTCCGGTATACCGTCACCCTGTCGGAGCGGGGCGGTCGGCCCGTCCTGCTGCTGGAGGAGCTCCCGTCATAACAAGCGAAGGGACCGGGCGTGCCGGTCCCTTCGCTTGTTCCATGCGGTTCAATCCTCCGCCAGGACGATGTGGCCATCCTCAATGCGCTGGATGGTAGCCAGGGCCTCCACCCGCAGACCCATGCGCCGCAGGACCTGTCCGCCGTCCCGGGTGGCCTTTTCGATGGCGACACCCACACCGGCGGGTTCCGCCCCGGCTTTGGAGACGATCTCCAGCAGTCCCAGCATGGCCTGGCCGCTGGAGAGGATGTCGTCTATCAGCAGGACCCGGTCGTCCTCGCTCAGATACCGGCGGGAGACCCGCATGGTGTAGGATTTTTCCAGAGAAAAGGAGTGGACCTCGGCGGTGTAGACGTCCGGGTCGATGTATCCGGTCTGAAACTTCTTGGCGTAGACGGCGGGGACGCCGAGCGTCAGCGCGGTAAAGCAGGCCATAGCGATGCCGGAAGCCTCCACTGTCAGCACCTTGGTGACCTTTTCGCCTTGAAAGCGCTTGGCCAGCGCCTTGCCGGCGGACTGGAGCAGCTCCATGTCCATGCAGTGATTGAGAAACATGTCCACCCGGACGATGTCGCCCTCACCGATGGCGGCGTCCTTTTGGATTCGTTTTTTCAGTTCATCCATATGTGGTAGGTGCCTCCGTTCTATATTTCCGCGTGGTGCTTCCGGCGGTACTGGGCTTACCACCCGGTACAGCCTCCGCGGCATTGCTGAATAAAGTGCTCGAACAGGAAAGAGCCGTCCGCCGTGTCCGGGCGACGCCGGTCATACGACATGCGCTCGGGGTGGAATTGGACGCAGAGCAGGGGCAGCGTGTCATGTTCCATGCCCTCCACCAGGCCGGATTCCGACCAGGCTGTGGCCCGCAGGCCCGTCCCCAGCCGGTCCACGACCTGATGGTGGGAGCTGTTCACGGGAAAGATGGGGCCGTAGAAGCGATGCAAAACAGAGCCCGCCGCAGCCCGGACGGGGTGGACCTTGTCTCCGGCGCAATGGGAGTCGTGGGTGTGAAAGAGAGCCGGCTCCGGGCCAATGTCCTGGACCAGCGTTCCGCCCAGCGCGATGTTGAGGACCTGATGGCCGCGGCAGATGCCGAAAATGGGTTTCTCTGCCGCCAGCCAGGCGGCTACGAGGGGAAACTCCGCCTGGTCGCGGCGCAGGTCCATGTCGCGGGAGCCGCGATTTTCCTGATGAAAATAGGACGGGTCCACGTCCTCGCCACCGCAGAGCAGGAGCCCGTCGTAGTCGGTGCTGACTGGGGGACAGTAGAAGGAGCAGGGAATGCCGCCCGCGCGGCGGATGGCATTTTCATAGTTGATACGGCTGCCGTCGGAGCCGGAGAGCAGGATGCGCGGAGCTTTCATGTTCGGCCTCTCCTCATTTGATTATCAACGGTATTATAGCGGAAAAGCCATGGAACTGCAAGGGACGGCATTGACAAACGGAAAGAAATACGGTATTTTATATGAGCTGACGATTTTAACTGGCGGCTCAAGAGGGAGCGGCATCGAAGTGGTCATAACGGGACTGATGGAAATCAAAGTGGACTGTAGACCGTTTGGGCCCGAAAACCCTTGATTTTACTGGTTTTCTGGCTTGCCCGTATTTTTTACAACAGCATTTCTACACTTTGTTCATCTAGAGGGCAGGTGTTGAAGATAGCTTGGAGGAGTACCCAAGTGGTGAAGGGACCGCTCTCGAAAAGCGGCAGGTCGGTGTTCCCGGCGCGTGGGTTCGACTCCCACCTCCTCCGCCAAGAGCCTGCAATGGGAGTACCATTGCAGGCTCTTTCCTTTTTAAGCGGATAGATGTCTGCCGTTGTTGAGAAGATGCTGTGCCTCAGCCGGTTTGAAAGCTGCTTCATTGATACTTCTCCGCTTTGCAGCAGAAGGCTTGCGCAGGTATGCCCTTACGGTATTAAAACGACAAACCGGAAAAGCCCCATAATTTCAAGGATTTGGAGGTTTATCAGGTGGATTTTTTATCCTTTTCCAACCCGAAAAAATCGGGCACGAAACCGTTATACCGTAGAGGGTGTTAAATTAGCGACAAAAATGAATACCGCGTAGGTAGGCTGCTTACCTGCCCTCAAAAGGACAGTTCCTCTGAAAAGAAGAAGTGTCCTTTTGCAGTTCTCTTTTCAGCTATAACATAGTACCGTGCTCATCGATGGGGGCGATTCAGAATTTGGGATAGCCATTGAAAACACACCCAAATCTGGTACAATAAAAATACAATATTATCCTTCCATAGAAAGGGATTATCATGGAAGTAACTGCTGGTATCCTTGTGAAAGACCACCATGTTTTGCTTATGCGCCGTGCTCCGGGTCAGAATGCGGCTGGCGGTTGGGAATATCCCGGTGGAAAAATAGAGCCCGGCGAGACTGGTGAACAGTGTCTGCACCGCGAGCTAAAGGAAGAACTCTGCATTGACGCGGAAATTGGTGAGAAGATGGCGGAGAGCGCCTTTGAAATGAGCTCCAAAACCATTCGCCTACATGCCTATCGGATCAACCAATATGAAGGGGAAATCCAGTTGACCGTCCATGATCAGATGGAGTGGGTCCCACTTTCGAAGTTGTTAGACCACGACCAGCTTCCGGCCGACTATCTGGTCTCTCAAAAACTTTTGGAGGTATTGCGATGAGCTTCCGACCGCCATTTGCAGTGGGCGACACAGTGACTCACCCAGAAATCTGTACCGCATTTCAGTGCGGTAATATGGGTGGTATGCACCGCTCCAAGCGCACCAATACCCTCATTATCATCTCGGACCATACAAAGTCTCTCTATGACGATAAGTGGTATGGCGATACCCTTCACTATACTGGAATGGGCAAGACTGGAGATCAGACGTTGACCAGTCAAAATCGCACTCTGGCCGAATCAGATCACAACGGAGTCGAAGTGTACCTCTTTGAAGTGCTGCACCTTGCTCGCCACGTAAACGGCACTGAAAAACAGAAGGCTGCCCAACGGGATGTGACTTCCTCTGTCTACGTACGGGACCCCTTTGTTGCAGAGTATGCCAAGCGTCGGGCCAAGGGGATCTGTCAGCTCTGTGGCCAGCCAGCACCATTTTGGGATCAAAAGGGGCGTCCTTACCTGGAAAGCCACCATATTGAGTGGCTCTCTCAGGGCGGGGCAGATACCACTGACAATACAGCCGCGCTCTGCCCCAACTGTCACAAAAAGATGCACATTGTCAATGACCCTGAGGACGTTCAAAAGCTACGCTCAGCGATTGGATAAAACTGTTTGTGGGAGGTTGTTCTTATGCTGCTGGCCCATCCCCGTTGTAGCTTTGCCTCCTCACTGGGCACCTTCCTCAGTGTTAGAAAAGAAGAATGGCTGGCCCAAATGAAGGCTCGGGAGTCGGGGCGCCCTCTCCACGAAGAGCAGATTGCTGCCTGGGCAGACTGCTATGATGTGCTCCTACATACGCTACCGGCCATTCAAGCGCAACATCCAGAGCTCATCCTGATCTTCGAATACGAGCTGCCTTATGAAGCGGGCCGTCGCCCAGATGTGATCCTCCTCAGCCAAGAACAGGTCGTGATTTTGGAGTTCAAAATGAAATACCGTGTGCTCCGGGCCGATGTGGACCAGACGGCTGCCTATGCCCGGGATATCCAGGAATATCACTTTGAATCCAGAAACCGCAAAGTCACTTCCTTACTGGTGGTTACCCGCATAAACCATACAATAGAGTTAAGAGGTTCTGTCCTTGTGAGCTCTGGGGATCGGCTGCAGGAAGCCCTGCTCGACACGTTGCAAGCGGGCACAACCGCTTGTGATGCGACTGCCTGGATGTCCTCCCGCTATGAGCCCCTTCCCACCATCGTGGAGGCCGCTCAGATGATTATGCGCAAGGAGGCACTCCCGCATATCCGCAGCGCAGACAGTGCAGGCATTCCACAAGCATTACAGTGCCTTACCGGTATTGCTACCTATGCGCAAGAAAAGGGCAAGTATATGCTCGCCTTTGTCACGGGTGTGCCTGGCGCAGGGAAAACTTACTTGGGTTTACAATATGTTTATGAATCCCTCCAGGCAGCAGAGCAAGTGCACTCTGTGTATCTGTCGGGCAACGGCCCCTTGGTGAAAGTCCTCTCTGCTGCTTTGGGGAGCAATGTATTTGTCAAGGACCTCCATAAACAGATCGATGAATTTGTCCGCTATCGGGCCAAGGATTTTCACCAGAGCATCATTGTCTTTGATGAGGGGCAGCGGGCTTGGACGCAGGAGCGCATGGCCCAGCGGAACCCTGGTCGCCAATGCTCCGAGGCAGAATTAATGCTCCAACTGGCAGAGACACGGCTCCCGTGGTGTGTCCTTCTTGTGCTCATCGGGGAAGGGAAAGAAATCTACAAGGGGGAATCCGCCGGCGTAGACCAGTGGGTGAGCGCCATTTCCCGTGCACAACGAGCATGGGAAATTGTTGCACCTTCAAAACTGACCGCCTCCTTTGAACCGCTGCGGACGATGCGTCGCCTTCACGCGCGCAACCAATTGGATCTCAACGTGTCCTTACGCAACCACTTGGCCCAAGACGCCAGCACCTTTATGAACCATTTGATTTCAGGTGAGATTGACCAGGCAAAATCGCTTGCCACCTCCTTGCAGTCTGCGGGCTATACGATGCTCGTGACGCAGGATTTAGATGCAGCAAAGGCGTATTGTACGACTCGCTATATGGGGCAATCATCGAAGCGCTATGGACTGCTAGTCTCTTCTAAAGCAGAGTCCACGCTGATGAGACGCTATGGCGTGGATAATAGCTATGAGGCCACCAACATGCGCAACATGGACATTGCTGCGTGGTATAATGATCCACCTGAAAGTCCAAAATCCTGCTGTCGCTTTCGCCACGTGGTGACCGAGTTCAGTTGTCAGGGCTTAGAGGTGGATCTCCCGATCCTGTGCTGGGGACCAGACATGATTTGGAATGGTCAAGCCTGGAACCTCTATCGCCCAATGCAGTCGGCAGATAGCAATGACAACCGCTAACCGGCCTGCCCGCTGAGGTATAATCGGACCCGGCAGCGGACGCCGAGAAACATGACAGAGGAGAAGCCTATGCGGATGATCATCTCACCGGCGAAGAAGATGCGGACAGACCCGGACGGCCTGGCCGCTGTTGGACTGCCCCGATTCCGGGACAAGGCGGAGCGGGTGAAGCAGGCGCTGCAGCGGCTGACGGCGGAGGAGCTGCAGGCCCTCTGGCGGTGCAGCGATTCCCTGGCGCGGCTCAACGCGGAACGGCTGCGGGGAATGGACCTGGAGCGCGGCCTGACGCCGGCCGTTTTGGCCTATGAAGGAATCCAATACCGGTATATGGCCCCAGGGGTGTTCGAGCGCGGGGAGTACGCCTTCCTGCAGGAGCACTTGCGTATCCTGTCCGGCTTCTATGGGGTGCTGCGTCCCCTCGACGGGGTGGTGCCCTATCGGCTGGAGATGCAGGCAAAGCTGTCCGTGGACGGGAGCCGGGACTTGTACGATTTCTGGGGCGGCAGGCTGGCCGACGAGCTGGCGGCCGAGACGGACCTGATCCTGAACCTGGCCTCCCGGGAGTACAGCAGGGCGGTGACGCCCTATCTGCCCCGGACGGTGCGGGTGGTCACCTGCGTGTTTGGGGAGCGGAGTAAGGGGAAGATCGTCGAGAGGGGCACCCTGTGCAAAATGGCGCGGGGGCAGATGGTGCGCTGGCTGACCGAGCGCCAAGTCACAAAGGCGGTAGACGTGAGGGACTTTGACGGCTTGGGCTATGCCTACGACGCCGAACATTCGACGCCGGACGAGCTGGTGTTTCTGCGCAAGGAGCCGTTTGCGTCCAGACACGGCTTCGTAGCCGTCCTGGACAAACAGCCGCAGGGCGGTCAGCAGGATGCGCTCCCTGGGGTTGAACATCGGATCGACTCCCCATCCTCCGGATAGTAGGAGAGAAAGAGCGAAAACAGGACGCCCCTGAGAGGAGCCGCCCTGTTTTTGAAACGGGGTGTGGAGCCGGCGGCTATCCGCCGAGAATCCCGGAGAGATCCGCAGCTCGGTGGTGTGGTCCATGGTGAGGGTGCCGTCACAGTAGGACAGGCTCAGGTAGAGTTTGCCGTCGTTTGGGCCTCAGCCGCGGTTGATCTGGTCCAGCAGGCTGTCCAGGCCGCCGCCGTCTGCTCTGGAAGCGGCGCGCCGCAGGAGGGACAAAAGGTCTTGTCCGCCGTGGCCGCCTCTGCGCAGGCGGGCTGGGGTTTTCCTGCTGACCCTTCTGGAAGGAAGGGCACCAGAGGGCTCTCGTGCAGGAGCCTGAACAGCAGACCAAGCAGCACTCGTCGCTATAGCCCAGGGAGCTGTCCACAAAGAATTGGCCAGGCCGGTGCCCGCCAGCCAGATGAGGATGGCCACGCCCATACCGCCGTCGCCGAACAGCCAGCCTATGTGGTTCCTTACGCTGGTCCTGGGTATAGCTTTACCGCACCTTGGATGTAAAGGGTCACGGTGTCTTTTCCGGTCGCCGAGGCGGTGGCGCATACACAGGAGAAAAGGACCAGCTTTTTCTTTCGATGGTTCAGGGACGGCGGCTGGGCTCAAACTGGACGGCGCCGCAGACGGTACAAAATTGGTCTCCGGCGGGGACCCCAGCGCCGCAGGCGGCGCAGATGCGGGGCGCGCACCGGGTGCACAGGCCGCGATTTTCGTTAAAGTGCTCGTCGCAGACCCAGACGCCGCAGTGCCGGCACCAGTTGAAGTGGAGCTTTGCCTCAGCGGCGGCCAGCGCCAGGGCCTGTTCCGGCTGGCCTGCCTGCGGAACAAGGACGGCGTACTCCTTGCCGCAGAGACCGCAGGAGAAAACCACCTGCCAGCCTCTGCCGCGGCACAGGAGCCGATGGGGAGCATGGAAGGCGGGGGAATCAGGCCTGGTCATGGCCGCTCTCCTCCTTTCGGACGGCCTCCAATCCGGTAAGAAATGCGCTGAGATGCCGGAGGGACTCCCGGTCCATGCCTTTGATCTCCTGCGTGATTTCCTGGAGAAGCTGTTCCCTGCTCTCCATGTGATCCTCTCCTTCCACAAATTAAGATTGATTTGGCTAGAGCATAAAGGTAAAATAAAAACCAGAAGAGGAGAGCAAAAACTCTCGCCTCTGGCGTTCAGTATATCGGTCGCATTCACCTGAGTCATCATCCCTGGGGTGACGGTCAAGCCCGAATAGGGGTGATTTTTGGGGTGATTTTTACAAAACCAGGGGAAGAAGGGAAAAGGAGCGGTTGTATGAAACGTTTTGGAGGGATTTTTTGCGTCGCCTTGATCATGGTTACCCTATTATCCGGATGCAGTGAGCCGTCCGGATTGGACCCCAAACATCCTGTGACTCTGACCCTGTGGCACAATTTCGGCGGACAGATGCAGGCCACCATGGACGCCCTGGTGGACGAGTTCAATGGTACGGTGGGCAAGGAAAACGGCGTCATACTCAGCGTCACCTCGATCTCCGGCTCGGCCTCCGTCCAGGAGAAGCTGACCATGATCGCCGCCGGGGACCCCGGCGCGCCCGAGATGCCGGATATTACCACCTGTTACCCCGCCACGGCCTCCATTCTGCGGGCAAAGGAGCTGCTGGCGCCGCTGGATGGACCGTTTACCCAGGAGGAGCTGGACGCCTATCTGCCCCGCTTCGTGGAGGAGGGGCGGCTGGACGACGGGCGGCTCTATGTCTTTCCCTTCGCCAAGTCTACCGAGGTGCTCTTTGTCAATCAGACTCTGTTCGACCGCTTTTCCCAGGCCGTCGGCGTCACGCTGGACAGTCTGTCCACCTTTGAGGGTATTGCGGCGGCCAGCATGGAATACTACCAGTGGACCGACGGGCTGACCCCCGATACGGCGGGGGACGGCAAGCATTTTTATACAGCGGACTCCCTGTTCAACCTGGCTCAGGTGGGCATGGAGCAGATGGGGGCCTCCCTTCTGGAGGGAGAGAGCCTGGCACTGGACCACCCGGCCTACCGGCGGGTGTGGCAGGCCGTGTTTGAGCCGGCGGTCCGGGGAGGCTATGCCATCTACGACGGCTACTCCTCCGATCTGTCCAAAACCGGGGAGATCGTCTGCTCCACCGGTTCTACCGCGGGCATCCTCTTTTATGGGGATCAGATCACCTACCCGGACAACACCACTGAGCAGGTGGAGTACACCGTGCTGCCCTTCCCCACCTTTGAAGGCGGGAAGAAAATCGCTATCCAGCGGGGCAATGGCCTGGTGGTGGCCCGGTCCACCCCGGAGAAGGAGCAGGCCGCGGTGCTGTTCCTCAAGTGGTTCACCCAGCCGGAGCAGAACATGCGCTTTGTGGCCTCCACGGGCTATCTCCCGGTGACGAAGGCCGCCTTTGAAAACAGCATGGACCAGGAAATCGCCACCAATGAGAACGTCAACATTCAGAAGCTGCTGCGTACGGCGGTACAGGTCTACAGCGAGTACGAATTCTACATCCCGCCGGTGTTTGACTCCTTCAACGCCCTGCGCAGAAGCTATGAAGCGGACTTTTTGACTGCCGGGGGCGCGGCTAGGGAGGAATATTGCGCGCTTTTGGAGACCACGGAGCCAGATGCGGCCTATGAAGCGGCGGTGCAGGGGCGGTTTGAGGCCTTCACCGGCCGGTAGGCATGGACGAAAGCGCAGGGGAGGGGATGGGTATGGCCGGACGCGGCCTGCTGGAAACCGGAAAGCTCTATATCCATGCCGTTCGGCGGGCGGGCCGGGACGGCCTCTCCATGCGCCTGCGCCTGTTCGGTATGCTGCTGCTCTTTCTCAACGCCATCCTGATGGGGTTTCTGCTCATCCTCTTTCTGACGGGGACCTTCCACAGCGGCATGCAGGCTACCCGGGAGCTGCTGGAAAATGAGCTGTCCTACCGGGCGCAGAATGTGTACCGGAGCTTTGGAGACATCTCAGTGCAGGGAGTGACCCTGGCCGGAGAGCTCTCCCAGAGCCTGGAGTGGCACCTGGCGGAGCGCGGAGCCGTACCCGCCGGGCTGGGGGAGGACACGGCGCTGCTGGAGGAGCTGCTGGGGGAGGAGCTCGCCCGGCTGTCCGGGGCGCTGGAGAAGGCCCGCAGCAGCGGGGTGTTTTTGATCCTGGACGCCACTGTAAATCCGGAGCTGGAGGGGGCGGAGCACTCCCGGGCGGGCCTCTACCTGAAAAATATGGAGCCCAATATCGTCAGCAATACGGCGGCCAACCTGCGCTACATGGTGGGCCCCATGGCGGTGGCCCGGGAGCGGGGGCTCTATACGCTGCCCCAGTGGAGGATGGAATTCGACGTATCGGATGGGGAGTACTACACCGTGCCGATGGAGCGGGCGGAGGAATGCCGGGATTTGCCCATCTCACGGCTGTACCACTGGAGCCGCAGCACCTCCCTGCCCGGCAGCGGCGAGCGGGTCATGCTGCTGTCCGTGCCCCTGCGGGCCTCTGACGGGACGGTGATGGGGGTGTGCGGCTTTGAGGTGAGCCAAATGCTCTTCAAGCTGTCCTACGCGCCGGACAACAGCCAGTATGAGTATCTGTTCTGTATGCTGGCGCCGTTGGAGCAGGGACGGCTGGCGGCAGAGGGCGCTCTGTTCGCCGGGAGCTATGCCGTCTATCCCACCGATATGACGGAAGAGCCGCTGGAGGTCCAGCCGGATTCCCATGCGGTCAACACATACCGTCAGGCGGACGCCGCACCCTATGTAGGGCTGCACCGGGAGGTCGTGCTCTACCCCTCGGACTCGGCCTATGAGGGGGAGGAGTGGGTCCTGGCCCTGCTGATGCCGGAGCATGCTCTGGCGGAGAAGCTGGCGGGCCGGAATTGGAGCCTGATGGTGGGATTGGGCATCCTGCTGCTGTGCAGCATGGCGGTGGCCGCCTTTATCAGTCACCGATATGTCCGGCCGGTGATGGCGGCCTTCCGGCAAATCAAAGCGGGCGGCCAGGGCGCCAAGACCCATATCCCGGAGATTGACGACCTAATCGAATTCCTTTCCACGCAGGATGAAGCGCCGGACCCGCTGCCGGGTCAGTCCGCCCTGTACCAGGAGTTCGTGAAGAACATCGACACGCTCTCCGCGGCGGAGCGGGCGGTCTTTGACCTGTACATGCGGGGCCACACGGCGCGGGAGATCGCGGAGATTCTGTGCCTGTCCATCAATACCATCAAGACCCACAACCGCCGCATTTATATGAAGCTGAACGTCACCAGCCGCAAGGAACTCATGGTGTATATCCAGATGATGGAGGAGGCGAAGGACGCCTATGTCCAGGGGAAAATATAACCCAGACGGGGGAAGGGAATCCGGCCTTGCCGGGCGTATCCGGCAGATCATTCGGGAGAGCGGGGTCAAGCAGGTGGAGTTTGCCCAGAGCCTTGGTATCAGCGCAAACTATGTCTATCTGCTCACCAGCGGACGGAAAACGGCCATTTCCGAGACCCTGGCCCGGCTGATCGAGCGTGTCTACGGCTACCCGGCGGACTGGGTCCTCCAGGGGGAGGAGGGCGGGGGGCGGCCTGTGCACGGCCTTCAGGCCGAGGTGCTCCAGCGGGTAGAGCGCATGAGCGAGCCGGAGTTGCGGGCAGTGGCCGATTTTATCCGCAGCATGGAACGGCCGCCATCCCAAGAATAAGAAAACCGCCCCCGGGCTTAAAGCCCGGGGGCGGTTATT
>NZ_DCJO01000038.1:0-88511 GCF_002320075.1 Intestinimonas sp. UBA1698
TAACTACTACTTTATAATACAAGGGAGGACTGCGGCATGGTGGAACGGCACATCTCCTGCCTGGACCTGGATCAGATCGCCGCCTCCGGCCAGTGCTTCACCTGGCAGCGGCTGGGGGAGGGACACTACGGTATCCCGGCCCGGGGCAGCTATGTGGAGGCTGAGCAGCGGGGGGAACGGCTGGTTTTTTCCTGCGGGGAGACGGAATTTGAGGCCCTCTGGGCCGACTATTTTGATTTGAGCACCGATTATGAGGCCATCCAGGCCGCCATTGACCCGGCGGACGGCTACCTCCGGGCCGCGGCCCGGTACGGCCGGGGCATCCGGGTGCTGCGTCAGGATCTGTGGGAGGTGCTGGTGAGCTTCCTGATCTCCCAGAACAACAACATCGGCCGCATTACCCGGAGCGTGCAAGGTCTGTGCCGCCGCTGGGGAGAGGAGCGGCGGGCGGGGAGCCGGACCTACTGGAGCTTCCCCTCCCCCGCCGCCCTGGCCGGGGCCTCGGAGTCCGATTTTGCCGCCCTGGGGCTGGGCTACCGGGCCCGGTACCTGGTCCGCCTGACGGCGGAGGTGGAGGCGGCCGGCTATGAGGACTGGGCCCGGCGGCTGCGGGCCGCCGGATCGGAGGAGGCCATGGAGCGGCTCACCGGGCTTTACGGCGTGGGGAAAAAGGTGGCCCAGTGCGTCTGTCTGTTCGGTCTGCACCAGGTGGACGCCTTCCCGGTGGACACCCACATCCGCCGGGTGCTGGAGGCCCACTACCCCGCCGGGTTTGACCTGGAGCGGTACAAAGGGTATGGTGGCATCCTCCAGCAGTATCTGTTCTATTACGATCTGGCTGTGAAAAGTAGATAAAAGAGATGCGGATTTAAGCGGGAACTTAAGGTAAACTTGACAACGAAAAACGGAGGTGATACCATAAAATATCGGAAATGTGGTCCGCGTTTTCGGGACAACATCGGAAAGGGGCGAGGAGCGCATGTCCAGTCTCAAAGACGTCAGTGCCCTGGCGGGCGTCAATGTTTCCACCGTGTCCCGCTATCTTTCCGGCAAGCTCACCGTGCGGAAAGAGACGGAGGATCGGATCAAGGAGGCCATCCGGGCACTGGATTACCGGCCCAACTCGGTGGCCCGGGCGCTCAAGCTGCGGCGGACGGGCACTGTGGGCATCATTGTACCCAACAGCGCCAATCCGGTCTTTGCCGAGATTGTGTCGGGGGTGTACCGCGTCCTCAGCGACTACGGCTACGCCTACATCCAGACGGCCTCGGAAAACGACAAGGACCGGGAACTGACCTGCTTTCAGCAGCTCCAGGAGCGGCAGGTGGACGGCATTCTGGCCATCGGCAGCGCCCGGCCGGGGGACCGCTATGAGCAGTGGGTGGCGGAGGGGGCCATCCGAAAAACTCCCACCGTGTTCATCAACCGTTTTTACGACCAGCCCCAATACCTGCGGGTGCTCACCGACTTTGCCGGGGGAACCTACCGGGCGGCGGAATACTGCCTGCAGCGGGGCCGGAGAAGGGTCGCCATGGTCACGGGCGTTCCCGGACTGGAGGAGACGGCGGTCAAGGAGCGGGGATACCGCAGGTGCCTGGCCGGCCACGGCCTGGAGATGGAGCCCGGCCAGGTGCAGCCGGGCTTCTACCGCTATGAGGAGAGCTACCGGGCGGCGGGCTATATCCTGAAGCTGTTCCAGCCCGACGCCATACTGGCGGTCAACGACCTGGCCGCCATCGCGGCGCTGAACTGCGCCCTGGATATGGGACTGCGGGTGCCGGAGGACCTGGCTGTCATCGGCTTCGGCAACTCCGAGACGGCGGCCTTTACCAGCCCCGGCCTCACCACGGTGGAGCAGCACAAGGCCTACTGCGGCCAGCGGGGGGCCCAGAAGCTGATCGATCTGCTGGAGGGGAAGCGTCCGGCCTCGGAGATGGTGGAGACGGAGCTGGTCCTGCGGGGCAGCGTCTGAAAAGCACAAGAGCGGCGGAGGACCGGGCGGTACGCCCGGTCTCAGCGTGTCGAAAAAGGCCTTTGGCCTTTTTCGACAGAGGGATGCATGACGGACAGGGCTCGATTCTTGCAGAAAAGTCGCCCCGTCCGTCATGAGAGGTGTCATTTCCGACGCGCATGTCGCCGGAAATGACGGAGCTTCCTTTCCTTCCGGCGTCTGCGGACGACGGAACTCTGCGAGACTCTTCTCCAGGAGGGTTTGTCTACAGTCTGGGACCGGGCGGTACGCCCGGTCTTTTTTGTGGGGAAGAGACCGCGGACCATTGCCTTTCTCCTGTAAAACGGGTATGATATACGGGAATAACATCAAGATGAAAAAGGAGCTTTCCCCTATGGAGATTGAATGCTGCAAGGAATTTTTGATGGATACGGCCCGGACCTTGCTCACCACCGACAGCCCCAGCGGTTTCACCGCCAACGCCGTGGCGGCGGCGGAAAAGATCGCCGCGGATCTGGGCTACGCCGCCCGCCGCACCAACAAGGGCGGGCTGATCATCGACGTGCCCGGCCGGGAGCACACCAAAAAGCTGGGCCTGTGCGCCCATGTGGACACCCTGGGGCTCATGTGCCGGGCGGTCACCGACCAGGGGGAGCTGATGATCACCAAGATCGGCGGCCCCATCCTCCCCACGCTGGACGGAGAATACTGCAGGATCTACACCCGGGACGGCCGGGTCTACACCGGCACCATCCTCTCCCTTTCCCCCGCCGCCCACGTCTTTGACGACGCGCTCACCCGGCCACGGGACGAGCAGAACATGGCGGTGCGCATCGACGAGAAGGTGCGCTCCGCCGCCGATGTGGCCGCCCTGGGCATCGAGGTGGGGGACTACGTCTGCTTGGACCCCAAGACCACCGTCACCCCCAGCGGCTTCCTTAAATCCCGGTTCATCGACGATAAGGGCTCGGCGGCCTGCCTGCTGACCCTCTTGAAGCTGATGAAGGACGCCGGGACCCGGCCCCGGTACGACGCCGAGATCCACTTCACCGTCTACGAGGAGGTGGGCCACGGCGGGGCCACCATCCCGGCCGGACTGGACGAGCTGCTGGCGGTGGACATGGGCTGCGTGGGCAGCGATCTGACCTGCACCGAGTACCAGGTGTCCATCTGCGCCAAGGACTCCGCCGGGCCCTACGACTACGAGATGGTGTGCCGCCTGGTGGAGCTGGCCAAGAAAAACGGCGTGGATTACGCCGTGGACGTCTACCCGCACTACTCCTCCGACGTAGCGGTGGCCTGGAAGGCGGGCGGCGACATGAAGGCCGCCCTCATCGGGCCTGGCGTCCACGCCTCCCACGGCATGGAGCGGACCCACTTCGACGGCATGCGGGAGACCATCAAGCTCATCGCACTGTATCTGGAGTGCGCCTGAAATACCCCCGCGGCCTCCCGGCAACTCCCGCCGGGAGGTCATACCAATCCATGCTTGTAACCATGGGGTGGATTTGATATAATAAAGGGTGATTTTCAAGAATCTTGAGGGTAGACCATGAAATATAAAAAGTGGAATTTTACCGCCCCCGCCCGGCCTGAGGTGATGGCCATGGCGGAGGCGGGACTGCCGGTTCTGGCCGCCCTGGTCCTGTGTGCCAGAGGGGTGGATACCCCGGAGAAGGCCCGGGCCTTTTTGGCGGTGGACGGCCTTCCCCTGCCCGACCCCTTCCTGCTCCGCGACATGGACAAGGCGGCCGCACGCATCGAACGGGCGCTGGCTGGAAATGAATACATAGCGGTATACGGCGATTACGATGTGGACGGCATCACCTCCACCTGCCTGCTGACCCGCTATCTGCGCAGCCGGGGCGGCCGGGTGGTCCCCTATATCCCCGACCGCCTGGAGGAGGGCTACGGCCTCAACCGGGAGGCGGTGGACGCCCTCCACGCCGCCGGCGTCACCCTGATTGTCACCGTGGACTGCGGCATCACCGCCGTGGAGGAGACGGACTACGCCGCCAGCCTGGGGGTGGATGTGATCGTCACCGACCACCACGAGTGCAAGGAGCGGCTCCCCGCCGCCGTGGCGGTGGTGGACCCCCACCGGCCGGACTGCCCTTACCCTTTCAAGGCCTTGGCCGGAGTGGGGGTGGCCCTAAAGGTGGCGCTGGCCCTCACGCCCCCGGCGGAGCGCCCGGCGGTGCTGGAGCGCTACGCCGACCTGGCCGCCGTGGGCACGGTGGCCGACGTCATGTGCCTCACCGGCGAGAACCGGGCCCTGGTCCGCCGGGGCCTGGACGTGCTGTCCCGCACCCAGCGGCCCGGCATGAAGGCCCTGATCCGGGAGGCAGGGGCCGAGGGAAAGCCCCTGGCCGCCGACCGCATCGGCTTTACCCTGGCCCCGCGCATCAACGCCGCCGGGCGCATGGGCCGGGCGCCCTTGGCCGCCGAGCTGCTGCTCACCGAGAACCCCGGCCGGGCCGAGGAGCTCTCCCACGAGCTGTGCGAGCTCAACCGGGAGCGACAGAACATCGAGGGGGAGATCTTTGCCGAGTGCCTGGCCCGTCTGGAGCGGGAGGGCACCGGACCCCGCCGCTGCATCGTCCTGGCCGGAGAGGGCTGGCACCAGGGGGTGGTGGGCATCGTGGCCTCCCGCCTGGCCGAGCGCTTCTCCTGCCCCACCTTTATGATCTGCCTCCAGGACGGCCGGGGCAAGGGCTCCTGCCGGAGCTTCGGGGGCTTCAACCTGTTTAAGGCGCTGGAGAGCTGCGCCGAGCTGCTGGAGGGCTTCGGCGGCCACGCGCTGGCCGCCGGCTTTACCATCCTGGCTGAGCACATCGACGCCTTCCGGGAGCGGATGGAGCGCTGCGTGGAGGCGTGGAGCGGCGGGGCCGAGCTGGTGAGCGTGCTGGACGTGGACGCCGAGCTGCCCGACCCGGATCTGCTCACCGTGGAGGAGGTGCTGGGGCTGGACGCTCTCGAGCCTTACGGCGCGGGCAACCCCAAGCCGGTGTTCTGCCTGTCGGGCTGCACCGTGTCCGCCTGCGCCGACGTGGGGGGCGGCCGGCATCTGAAGCTGAAGCTCTCCCGCGGCGGCCGGACCCTGGACGCCATCTTCTTCTCCAGCACCGCCGCCGCCGCGGGCGTGGCCGCCGGGGACCGGGTGGACGTGGCCTTTACCCCCCAGATCAACGAGTTCCGGGGGGCGCGGACGGTGCAGCTTCTGGTGTGCGACCTGCGCCCCGCCCCCACCCGCATGGAGGCCGAGCAGGCCCTGTATGAGCGGCTGCGCCGGGGGGAGAGCCTCACCGCCCAAGAGGCCGCCGCCCTCATCCCCAGCCGCACCGAGTTTGTGGCGGTCTGGCGGTACCTCAGCGGCCACGCCCGGCTGGGCCGGGTGGAGGACACCGCCCGTCGGCTGGCCCGCAGCGTGGCCCGGACTTATGGCATCAAGGAGACCGTCATGCGCACCATGGTCTGCCTGGAGGTGCTGGACGAGCACGGCCTCATCCAGGTGGAGCAGTCCACCGACCACCTGCGCATCTCGGTGCAGGAGGTCAGCGGGAAGGTGGACCTGGAGGCCTCCAAGCTGCTGCGGCATCTGCGGCGGCTGGCGGAGGAGGCATAGCCCTCCGCGACATGGAAAGAAGGTGATGGAATGGACCCGATTTTAGAGCGCTACCATGCGCTGGAGCACAAGATCAGACAATACAACCCCAACGCGGATACCAAGCGGCTGTTTGCGGCCTTCCAGTACGCCGACGACGCCCACAACGGGCAACTGCGCAAGGACGGGTCCCCCTTCGTCACCCACCCCCTGGCGGTGGCGGAGATCGTGGCCGAGCTGGAGCTGGACACCGACTCCATCATCGCCGCCATGCTTCACGACTGCATTGAGGACACCGGCGCCACCCACGAGGAGATTGCCAAGCTCTTCGGCCACGATGTGGCCGACCTGGTGGAGGGGGTCACCAAGCTGACCCGGGTGACCTACACCTCCAAGGAAGAAGAGCAGATGGAGAACCTACGCAAGATGCTCATGGCCATGGCCAAGGACATCCGGGTGATCCTCATCAAGATCTGCGACCGGCTGCACAACATGCGCACCATGAACTACCAGACCCCCCGCAAGCAGCGGGAGAAGGCCCTGGAGACCATGGAGATCTACGCCCCCATCGCTCACCGCCTGGGCATGCAGAAAATCAAGTGGGAGCTGGAGGACCTTTCCCTCCAGTACCTGGACCCGGTGGGCTACCAGGAGATCGCCGACGAGCTGCTCCGCCGCTCCTCCGCCCACGAGGAGTTCATGGCCTCCATCCAGAAGCGCATCCAGGAACGACTGGCCGAGGAGGGTATCCAGGCCACCGTCTACGGCCGGGTGAAGCACATCTACTCCATCTACCGCAAGATGTTCGCCCAGAACAAGACCATGGACGAGATCTTCGACCTGTACGCCTTCCGGGTCATCGTGGACGACATCCCCGAATGCTACAACGTTCTGGGCTGCATCCACGACCTGTTCAAGCCGGTGCTGGGCCGGTTCAAGGACTATATTGGCACCCCCAAGCCCAACATGTACCAGTCCCTGCACACCACGGTCATCGGCCGGGAGGGCATCCCCTTCGAGGTGCAGATCCGCACCTGGGAGATGCACCACACGGCGGAATACGGCGTGGCCGCCCACTGGAAGTACAAGCAGGGCATGGCCAACGCCAAGCTGGGCACTGAGGAGAACTTCGAGTGGGTGCGCAAGCTGCTGGAGAACCAGCAGGACACTGACGCCGAGGACTATGTACGCAACCTGAAGGTGGACCTGTTCGCCGACGAGGTATTCGTGTTTACTCCCCGGGGGGACGTGGTCAACCTGCCCGCCGGAGCCACCCCCATCGACTTTGCCTACTCCATCCACTCCGCCGTGGGCAACTCCATGACGGGGTGCAAGGTCAACGGCCGCATCGTCACCTTTGACTACCAGCTCCAGTCCGGCGACATCGTGGAGGTCATCACCTCCAAAGCCGCCCACGGCCCCAGCCGGGACTGGATGAAGATCGCCAAGAGCAACGAGGCCAAAAACAAGATCAAGCAGTGGTTCAAAAAGGAGCGCCGGGAGGAGAACATCGCCACCGGCCGGTCTATGTTCGAATCCGAGCTCAAGCGCGCGGGCTACACGCTGGCGGCTATCACCGCCGAGGAAGTGCTGCCCGGCGTGCTGAAAAAGGTGCGCTACGGCACCCTGGACGAGCTGTACGCCGTCATCGGCTACGGCGGCATGACCGCCCTGAAGGCGGTCAACCGGGTGCGGGAGGAGATGCTCCGCATCAGCCGGGAAAAAAGCGCCGCCGCCACCGCCGAGAAGCTGGCCGACGGGGTGGTGATCCCCGCTTCCTCCGCCCAGTCGGCCCCCAGAAGCGCGCCCAAGCACTCCGAGTCCGGCATCATCGTGGAGGGCCTGGACAACTGTCTGGTGAAGTTCGCAAAGTGCTGTACCCCCGTGCCCGGAGATCCGGTGGTGGGCTTTATCACCCGGGGCTTCGGCGTGTCCGTCCACCGGGCCGACTGCCCCAACGCCGACCCCGCCCGCCGCAAGCCGGAGGAGGCGGGCCGCTGGGTGAAGGTGGCCTGGGTGGACGGCGACCTGACCGCCTACCAGACCTCCCTGGACATCTCCGCCAAGGACCGCAACGGCCTGACGCTGGATGTGGCCATGGCCCTGTCCACCGTCAAGGTGAAGGTCACCTCCCTGTCCGCCCGGAGCCTGCCCGACGGCTATGCCACCGTGTCCATCTCCCTGGAGGTTCGGGACAAGAATGAGCTGGCCGCCGTCAGCAACAAGCTGGGACAGATCCAGGGGGTCTATCAGGTGCGGAGGGCCTCCGGCTAGGAAAGACGCGGAAAATCCACGCGCAGGGACGCGAAAGCGGCGTGCAGGAACGCCGGTTAGGGAGAGAGAGAAATGACCATAATCAGAGAGATCGAACAAAAAATCTCCGACGCCTTCCAGGGCGGGGAGATCCTCACGCGGGAGCTGCGCCTCACCAGCCGGGAGGCCGACTATATCCGCACCCACTACCAGGCCAGCCTCACCCCGCTCACCGCCGGGGACGGGGCCTGGTATGAAATTTCCTTCCGGGGAGCTGAAAACTGATGGAGACCTCCTTCCTTCCCCTGCTCTTCGGCGGGGACATCAACGTCTACAGCATGGCCCGGGCCTTTCACGAGGCCTACGGCATCCGATCCACCGCCTACGGCAAGTTCCCCACGGGACCCTGCTATCAGAGTGATATCATCGACTACCGCCCCTGCCGGGACATTGAGTCCGACGCCGTATTCGTGGAGAAGGTGACCGCCTTCGCCCACGAGCACCGGGACAAGACGGTGCTGTGCATCGGCTGTGGGGACTCCTACGTCAAGCTGGCCGCCCGCCACAAGGGGGAGTTCCCCCAAAATGTGACGGCCCCCTACATCGACATCGACCTCATGGACGTGCTCACCCACAAGGAGCGATTCTACACCCTCTGCGACCAGTACGGCATCGACCACCCCGGCACCTTCGTCTACCACAAGGAGATGGGCCACGATTTCGAGCTGCCCTTTCCTCCCCCCTACATCTGCAAGCCGGCCAACGGCGTGGCCTACTGGGAGCACCCCTTCGAGGGCAACGAGAAGGTCTTCTGCCTGTCCGACCGGGCGGCCCTGGAGCGCACCCTGGACAAGGTGTACGCCGCCGGGTACCCCGATACCATGATTTTACAGGAGTTCATCCCCGGGGACGACAGCTACATGCGGGTGCTCACCTGCTACTCCGACGAGCAGGCCCGGGTAAAGCTCATGTGCCTGGGCCATGTGCTGCTGGAGGAGCACACCCCCCACGGCATCGGCAACCACGCCGTCATCCTCACCGAGCCCAACGAGGCGCTGTGCCTCAAGTTCAAGGACTTTTTAGAGGCCGTGGGCTTCACCGGCTTTTCCAACTTCGACATCAAGTACGACCAGCGGGACGGCAAGTTCAAGGCCTTTGAGATCAACACCCGCCAGGGCCGCAGCAACTACTACGTCACCGGGGCGGGCTATAACCTGGCCAAAATCCTGGTGGAGGACCGGGTGGAGCACAAGCCCCTGGAGCTGGTCGTCACCCGGAACCGCTCCCTGTGGCGGGTGGTGCCCCAGCAGGTGGCCTATGCCTACACGCCCAAAAAGTATCATGCGGAGATGAAGGCCCTCATCCGGGCGGGGGCGGCGAAAAACCCTTTGTTCTACGGGCCGGACAAGCATCCGACCCGCCGCCTGCGCATGACCAAGAACGCCCTGGGCCACTTTGTCAAGTTCAAGCAGTATTATCAGAAACCGAACTGACCGCGAAAGGAATCGTATGACTGCACAACAACCTCGCCTCGGCATCCTCGGCGGCATGGGACCGCAGGCCACCCAGGTCTTTTACCAGCGCATTTTGGACAAGACCGACGCCCGTCGGGACCAGGAGCACCTGCCCACCCTGATCTGGAGCGACACGGGAATGCCCGACCGCACCCAGGCCATCCTCTCCGGCCAGACCGAGCCGGTATACCAGCGGCTGCTGGCGGATGCCCGGCTGCTGGAGCGGGAGGGCTGCACCGTGCTGGCCATCCCCTGCAACACCTCCCACTATTTTGCAGACCGGCTCCAAAGGGAGCTGTCCATCCCCCTGATGAACATGATCCGCCTGACGGCGGCGGCCATGAAAAAGCGAGGGTGTCGCCGGGTGGGCCTTCTGGCCACCGACGGCACCGTGCGCACCGGCATCTATCAGGCCGAGTGCGCCGCCCAGGGACTGGAGGGGGTGGTCCCCGGCCCCGAGGCCCAGGCGCTTACCATGAGCATCATCTATGACGAGATTAAGCGGGGGGAAAAGGGCAGCCGGGAGAAGTTTGCCCGTATCGACCGGGACCTGCGCGATCGGGGATGCGACGGGGCCGTCCTGGCCTGCACCGAGCTGAGCGTCTACAAGGACTACCACGGGGTGCCCGAGCTGTATCTGGACGCCATGGACGTGCTGGCGGAGGAGAGCATCCGGGCCTGCGGCTATCCCCTGCGGCAAGTGTGAGCCCCAGGCGCAGCGAGGCCAAAAAGAGCTGGAGGCGGGAGAGAGTCAAGGGGCAAGTATGGAGATTTTGGCAAAAAGAATGAGAATTTTGCGGAAAGAACGACACCTCCGCCAGGAAGTTGTAGCCGAGGCGCTGGGTGTGTCCATCAGCGCCTACCGCCGCTATGAACTGAAGGAACGGGAACCCAACGCCCCCACCATTGCGACCATGGCGGATTATTTCGGCGTGTCCGCCGGGTCCGGCCGGAGGCCAACGCCCCGTCCCCCTTGGGGGGACCATCCTACAAATGAGGTGACAACATGAACCTCCCCATCCGCCCTCTGGGCGACTACTGGCAGCTTCTGCAAAAACACGGCCTGCTCTCCTCGGCCCAGCCCCTGTCCGCCGACCTGCTGTCCCGGCCGGTGGCGCTGGTCTCCTGCGACTCCCAGTTGGTGACCCCCGGCACCCTGTTCATCGTCAAGGGGGCCCACTTCAAAGGCCGGTATCTGGCCGACGCCCTGGCCCGGGGCGCGTTCATCTACCTCTCCGACCACGTGTGGGAGGAGGCCGGGGCCGCCCCCTGCCTGCTGGTCAGCGATGTGCGGCGGGCCATGGCCCTGCTGGCCGACTTCTACTACGACCACCCCTCCGGCAAGCTCCATGTGGTGGGTATCACCGGTACAAAAGGGAAAAGTTCCACCTCTTATTACCTAAAGTATATTTTTGACGAGTATGAGGCGGGCAAAAAGGGGCCCGAGAGCGGGGTCATCGGCTCCATCGACACCTACGACGGGGTAGAACGCTTCGAGTCTCACCTCACCACCCCCGAGCCCCTGGACCTGGAGCGCCATCTGGCCAACGCCGCCTCGGCGGGGCTGGACTACCTGACCATGGAGGTCTCCTCCCAGGCCCTGAAGTATGACCGGATGGTGGGCGTGGAGCTCTCCGCCGCCGTGTTCCTGAACATCGGCTACGACCACATCTCCCCCATCGAGCACCCGGATTTTGAGGACTACTTCGCCTCCAAGCTGCGCATCTTCGAGCACTCCAGCCTGGCAGTGGTCAACCTGGACTCCGACGAGGCCGGCCGGGTGCTGCAGGCCGCCGCCGGCTCCCCCCGGCTCATCACCTTCTCGGAAAAGGACCCCGCCGCCGCCGTCTACGGCTCCAACGTCCGCAAGTCCGGCCACGACATTCTCTTCCGGGTCAAGACCCCCCGGTTTTCCCGGGAGTTCCGGCTGACCATGCCGGGGCTCTTCAACGTGCAGAACGCCCTGGCCGCCATCGCCGTGTGCGAGGGCCTGGGTATCCCCGAGCGGTGTATCTACGTGGGACTGATGAAGGCGCGGGTGCCGGGGCGGATGGAGGTCTATCAAAACGCCAACGAAAGCATCACCGCCATCGTGGACTACGCCCACAACCGCCTGAGCTTTGAAAAGCTGTTCCAGTCGGTGAAGGCGGAGTACCCCGGGCAACGGGTGGTCATCGTCTTTGGCTGTCCGGGCAAAAAGGCCCTGGACCGGCGGAAGGACCTGAGCGAAATTTCGGCCCAATACGCCGACCTGGTGATCATCACCGAGGAGGACCCCGGCGAGGAGGACGTGCTGGACATCTCCCGGGAGATGGCGGCCTACGTGGAGGCAGGGGGCTGCGACTACTCCATCGAGCCCGACCGGGGCCAGGCCATCCGTATGGCCGTCATGGGCTGCGAGGAGCCCACCGTCATCCTCATCACCGGCAAGGGAGCTGAGACCCGCCAGAAGCGGGGCACTGCCTATATTGACTGCGTCTCCGACGTGGAATACACCCGGGAATTTCTGCACGAATACGACGTGGTCCACCATCTGGACGGCATGGAAAAGGTGCTGGGCCTGCTGGACACGCTGCCCCGGCTGGCCGAGAGCGCCGGCAAGACCATCGTGCTCAAGTACGGCGGCTCCGCCTGGGGGGACAACGGGGCGGTGGATTCCATCCTCCGGGACGTGGCGGCCCTCCAGATGGCGGGGGTCCACGTGGTGCTGGTCCACGGCGGCGGCAAGAGCATCACCGGCTGGCTGGACAGGCTGGGGGTGGAGACCCGCTTCGAAAACGGCTACCGGGTCACCGACGGCGCCGCCATGGACGTGGCCGAGATGGTCCTGTCCGGCCAGGTGAACAAGCAGATCGTCATGGCCCTGCGCAAGCTGGGCGTCAAGGCCGCCGGCGTGTCCGGCAAGGACGGCGGTATCCTCACCGCCCGGCAGAAGGACCCGGCCCTGGGCCACGTGGGGGACATCACCGCCGCCGACGCCGCGCTGATCCAGACCCTGCTGGCCGGCGGGTATGTGCCCGTCGTCTCTCCGATTGCGGCGGGGCAAAACGGGGAAGGCTATAACTGCAACGCCGACGACGCCGCCTGCGCGGTGGCCGAGGCCCTGAAGGCGGACAAGCTGGTCTTCCTCACCGACGTGGACGGCATCCGTATGGACGCCCGCAATGCCAAGACGGCCATCGACCGCCTTACCGCCGCCCAGGCCCGGGAGCTGCTGGACGACGGGCTCATCCAGGGGGGCATGGTGCCCAAGCTGAGAAGCTGCGTCCGGGCCCTGGACAACGGCGTGGAAAAAGTGGTGGTGCTGGACGGCCGCATCGACCACGTGCTGCTGCTGGACGCCGTGTCCGGCCAGACCATGGGCACCACCATCCGCCGGAACTAAATTCGACACACAGCGAGGGAACTATGGAAGAATTCTATGACCTCCAGACCCTGCCCAACGGGGTCCGCATCGTCACCGAGCACGTCCCCGCCGTCCGCTCGGCCTGCCTGGGCCTGTGGGTGGGCACCGGCTCCCGCCACGAGAAGGCGGGCGAGGGGGGCGCCGCCCACTTCATCGAGCACATGGCCTTCAAGGGCACCGAGCGGCGCACCGCCCGGCAGCTCGCCCAGGAGATGGACGCCATCGGCGGCCAGATCAACGCTTACACCACCAAGGAGTGCACCTGCTTTTACGCCCGCTGCCTGGACGACCACCTGGACCGGGCGGCCGACATCCTGTGCGACATGGTGTTCCACTCCCGGTTCGACGAGGGCGATGTACAGACCGAGCGGGGGGTCATTCTGGAGGAGATCGGCATGTACGAGGACAACCCGGAGGACCTGTGCGCCGAGCGGCTGTCCGCCGCGGTGTACCGCGGGACCCCCCTGGGCCGTCCCATCCTGGGCCGCAAGGCCACTCTGGACAAGATGACCGGAGCCTGGCTGAAGGACTATATGACCGAGCACTACCGGCCCGAAAACCTGGTGGTGGCGCTGGCGGGCAGCTTCTCCCCCCTGGCGGTGGAGGAGCTGAAGGCCCGGTTCATTGGCCTGGAGCGGGGCGCACCCCGGACGCTCAGGCCGGTGCGCTACACCCCCGCCGTCACCCTGAAAAAGAAGGCCACCGAGCAAAACCACCTGACTCTGGCCTTCCCCGGCCTGCCCTACGGCCACGAAAAGCGCTTTACCCTTCAGCTTTTGTCCACCATGCTGGGCTCCGGCATGTCCTCCCGGCTGTGGCAGGAGCTGCGGGAGAAGCGGGGACTGTGCTATTCGGTGTATACCTACGGGGCGGGCCACGCCGAGACCGGGCTGTTCGCCGTCTACACCGCCCTGAGCCAGGAGACCGAGACCCAGGCGCTGGAGACCATCTGCGCCCTGGTGCGGGAGTTCGCCGAGCACGGCCCCGGGCCGGAGGAGCTGGATCGGGCCCGGGAGCTGTCCAAGGCCAACGTGCTCATGGGATTGGAGTCCACCCAGTCCCGCATGAGCGCCCTGGGCCGGGGGACCCTGCTCCAGGACCGGGCCCTCACCACCGACGAGGTTATCGCCGCCTACGACGCCGTGACGGCGGAGGATGTGCGGGACCTGGCCGGGGAGCTCTTCGACTTCCAGCGGGCCTCCCTGTCCGTGGTGGGCCGGGTAGGTGGCGAGGAGCGCTACCGGAGCATATTGGGACAATGAAAGACGGGGCGCGCCGGACTTCCGGCGCGCCCCATCTGTTCAACGGGTCACTTCTTTGCGGCTGGTCCGCCCCACCAGGTAGTCTAGACTGACCTGATAGTAATCCGCTAGCTGCACCAAGAGGCGAAGAGGAATTTCCCGTTCTTCACGCTCATATTTGGAATAAAGAGACTGGTCGCAGCCCAGAAAGGCAGAAATTTGTCCCTGGGTCAGATCGTGATCCTCTCGGAGGTCTCTCAGTCGGGTCTGCAAATCACATCACCTCGCCAATCAGTATAGCTTAGGACAGTGTGTACGATTGACAAAAAGGACCATTTGTCCTGGCCTTTGGATATGACGAATAGAGACGAAAACTGGGGGCGCGCCGGACTTCCGGCGCGCCCCATCTGTTCAACGGGGTAGCTTGGGGTTTGGGGTGCGGTCCAATAAAAAATCAACGCTGACCTGATAGTAATCCGCAAGCCTGAGAAGGACAGGCGCAGTCCATTCGATTTTACCGGTCTCATACTGCGAGTAGGTATTCTGTGCTACCCCCAGGATTGCCGCAACTTGGGCCTGACTCAAGCCCCTTTCCTCCCGCAGAGTGCGGATCGCCTCAAAAATCACATCAACCACCTCCAGGACAGTTTAACGTATCTGAATAAAAGATATTGACTTTTATCTTGAATACAGATAGAATAAATGTGAGGTGATGAAGATGTCCGACAAACTGCGGGAGATCTTTTTCGGGCAATACGACCCCCTGGCCCGGGCGGCGCCGCAGGGGGAGAAATTCGACCGGGTATTCGACGAGCTGGAGGAGCTGGAGCAGCGGCTGCGCTCGGCGCTGCCCGGCGAACAGTGGGAGCAGGTCTGGCGGCACACGTTGCTGACGGCCCAGCTCCGGGATATGGCCTATGCCGACTACTTTGCCGAGGGGTTCCGGCTGGCCCAGGAGCTGTACCGGCATCCAGGCGCATAAAAAGCAGCGGCCTACAGCCGCTGCTTTTTTTGCAGCCGGATATCCTCCCCGAAAAACCGCAGCATATGGTACTCCCCCTCCAGCCGGGAGGCGAGCTGGGGCGTATACCGTCGCCGGATGTCGTCCGGGGTCAGGTTGGTGCTGATGATGGTCCGTTTACCGCCGGTCAGCCGGGTGTTTAGAAGCTGGTACAGGGCCGACTGCACGAAGGGCGTGGTCATCTCGCTGCCCAGGTCGTCCAGGATCAGCAGGTCGCAGCCCAGATACCGCCGGGTGCCGTCCCGGGCCTCCCGGGTGTCGTCCTCGTCCCGGCTGAACTTCTGCGTCTCAAACTGGGCGAAGATGTTCACCGCCGTATCGTAGACCACCGAAAAGCCGTGCTCCGACACCACCCGGGCAATGCAGGCCGACAGAAAGGTCTTGCCCAGGCCCGGCGGGCCGTAGAGCAGCAGGTTCCGAAACGGGAAGGTCCGGAATTTTTGGGCGTAGCTCAGGCAAACGTCGTAAATAAACTCCATGTTCTCCCGGGGGGAAGGACTGCCCAGGGGGGAGTACCAGTCCAGGCTGAACTGGTCGAAGGACTGCTCCCCCAAATCCAGCAGAGAGGACAGCTCCCGGATCTGCTCCTGGGTGCACAGGGCCTTGAGGCAGGCGCACATGCGGCTGCCCACCCAGCCGGAATCCCCACACTGGGGGCAGAAGGGCCGGTCGTCCAGGCAGTCGGCGGGGTAGCCCCGTCCGGTGAGCAGCCGGGCCTTTTCCGCCTGAAGGGCCTGGTTTTCCGCCCGGACCGCCGCGATGGAGGGGGAGGGGTCGCCGCCCTCCTTCAGGGAGGCGGCGATGATGTGGACGATGGTCTGCCGCAGGGCCCGGTCGATCTCCGCCACCCGGGGGAGCTGGCGGTAGATCTTCTGCCGCAGGACCTCCTGCTGCTCCAGCCGGGCGGCCTTCCGGGCCTCCAGGGCCTGGGTGGCCCGGCGCATCACATTGCTGTCGTAGGGCATGTCAGCCTCCCTCCTTCAGGAAGCGGCGCAGCCGCTCCATATCCGCCTGAGCCCGGTCGTCCCCCGGCCCCGGAGCGGGCGGCGCGGCCGGTCCCGCCGCGCGCCGCCAGGCCGAGTCGCCGGACTCCACCTGCTCCACCGTGTGCAGCCCCTTCTGGTGCCAGCTCTTCAGGATGGAGTTCATATAGGCCCAGTTGAGCGAGCCCTTTTTCAGCACCGTGCGCTCGTAGGCCAGACAGATGGTCTCGTCGTCGAAGCCCAGGTCCACCCAGGCCGCGATGTATTTCCGCTCGCCCTCCACCGGGGCCCGGCCGGAGATGCCCAGCCGGGGCAGCAGGCTCCGCTCCCGGCCCGCCAGGGCGGTGAGATGGCGCAGGTGGGCGTCGGCGGCCTCGGGGGTGTCCACCCCCAGCCGGTGCCAGATAAAGCCCTCCCTGCGGATCTGGGACATGCGGGGCTTGCGGCCCGGGCCGTATTTGCGCTCGCTCTCCTCCACGCACCAGGTGGTCAGCATCAGGATGACCTCGGCGGGAAGGGCCAGATAGTCGTACAGGGAGTAGAGAATCTTCAGGTCCGCCGTGGAAAGCAGCTTGCCCAACTGCCTTTGGACCTCCTCCACCAGATGGGGGAAGGAGCCGCCGTTTTCCAGCTCTTTGGCGATGTCGGCGGCGGTGTAGTCCGGGGGACCCTGGGGCTCCGGCGGCGTGGCGGGGAGGGACTCCTCCGCACGCCCGTCCCACAGGCCCAGCCGGGCCAGGGACTCCCCGGCGGCCTTCAGCCGGTCGGCGCTCCAGCCCAGGGCCTTCCGGGCCCCCTCGGCGGAAAACACGCCCCCCCGCCGCAGGAGATAGAGGTACAGCAGGGCGGCGTCCCCGTCCCCGGCCTTGACCAGCCGGTCGGCGCACCCCGCCGCCATGGAGACGATGTCTCCCGGCAGCAGCAGATTCCCGGCCATACGCGCACCTCCTTTTCCGTCCGTATTGCACAGACCATTCTACAGGAAAAAGCCGCAGAATTAAAGAAGAATTTATTTTTTTATGTTGACCGTTATGATATAATACCTGTAATGAACTCAGGAGGAGGGCCAGCCATGAAAAATAAGATCACAGTATCCATTGCCGACCAGGAATACACCCTGGTGGCGACCGAGGATGAGGGCTATATGCAGAAGGTGGCCCAGCATGTGGACGCCAAGGTGCGGGAGGTGCTGGACGGCGCCAAGGTCTCGCTGGTGGACGGCGCCGTTCTGGCCGCCCTCAACGTCGCCGACGAGTACTTCAAGGAGGTGGAGGCCGCCGAAAATCTGCGCCGCCAGCTCAAGGAGTACCTGGAGGAGGCCACCAAAATGAAGCTGGAGCTCTCTGAGGCCAAGCGGGAGATCTTCAAATTACAGAACAAGAAGTAAAAGGAACCTCCCGCCGCGCTGGAGCTACGGTCCCCCGCCGGAAGAAAAAACACCCCTGGAGGCTGCACATACCATGCTGGAATTACTGTCCCCTGCCGGCTCTCCGGAGGCGGTCACCGCCGCCGTCCAGTCCGGCGCCGACGCCGTCTATCTGGGATACGGAGACTTCAACGCCCGCCGCAATGCGAAAAACTTCTCCCGAGAGGAGCTTGCGGCGGCGGTTTCTTACTGCCATCTGCGGGGGGCCAGGGTCTACCTGACCCTCAACACCCTGGTTACCGACCGGGAGCTCCCCGCCGCCGCCCAGGTGGCCGCCGACGCCGCCCGGATCGGGGTGGACGCCGTCCTCATCCAGGACCTGGGCATCCTGCGGATGCTCCGCCAGGTGGCCCCCGACCTGCCGGTCCACGGCTCCACCCAGCTCACCGTCCACTCCCTGGACGGGGTGCTGCGCTGCGCCGATCTGGGCATGGAGCGGGTGGTGCTCTCCCGGGAGCTGAGCCGGGACGCCATCGAGTACATCTGCACCCACTCCCCCATTGAGATCGAGACCTTTGTCCACGGGGCGCTGTGCATGTGCTACTCCGGCCAGTGCTTCCTGTCCTCGGTCATCGGGGGCCGGTCGGGCAACCGGGGCCTGTGCGCCCAGCCCTGCCGCCTCAAGTACGGCTGGGAGGGCCGGGCCGACGGCTATCCCCTCTCCCTGAAGGACATGTCCCTGGCCGGACACCTCCAGGAGTTGAAGAAGCTGGGGGTCAAGTGCCTGAAGATCGAGGGGCGGATGAAGCGGCCGGAGTACGTGGCGGTGGTCACCGGCATCTACGCCCGGGCCCTGCGGGAGGGCCGGGAGCCCACCGCCGAGGAGCTCGCCGAGCTGGAGGCCGCCTTTTCCCGCCAGGGCTTTACCGAGGGCTATTACCTGGACCAGAAGGGCCCCGGTATGTTCGGCGTCCGGGAGGACGCCCGGGAGCCCCGGGAGCTCTATGCCCGGGAGCGCACCCAGTACCAGAGCGGGGAGCGCCAGAGCGTGCCCATCACCTTTTACGCCATGATCCGCAAGGGGGAGCCCGCCCAGGTGGCGGTGCAGGACCCGGAGGAGCGGGTCATCACCGCCGAGGGCCCTGTCCCCGAGGCCGCCCGCACCAAGGAGCTCACCGCCGCCGACGTGGAGGCCCAGCTCTCCCGCACGGGAGGGACCCCCTTCCGCTGCGCGAAGGTCCGGGCCCTGGTGGAACCGGGGCTGTCTCTGCCGGTGTCGGTGCTCAACAGCCTGCGCCGGGGCCTGCTGGACAGTCTGCGGGCCAGCCGCAGCGTGCCCATGAGCTGGGAGACCGGGGAATTTCACCCCGGCGTGCGGTATGAAAACCGCCGGGAAGCGCCTATACTGAATTTGTCCCTCCGCACCGCCGGGCAGCTCACCGACGCCCTGCTGGACCTGGGGCCCGGTATTGTCTACCTGCCCGCGGCGGAGGCCGCCGCACACCCGGAGGCGGTCAAGCGGGTGCTGGACCACGGCGTCAGGGCCGGGGTGACCCTGCCCCGTATCTGCTGGGACCGGGAGCGGCAGGAGCTGTACCGGGACCTGGAGGCCGCCCGGGCCTCCGGCTGCACCGAGGCTCTGGCGGGCACCCTGGACCTGCTCCGCCCCGCCCGGGACACCGATTACAACCTGCGGGGGGACTTCGGCCTGAGCGTGTTCAACTCCCAGGCCCTGAAGGAGCTCAAGCGGCTGGGCCTCAGCTCAGCTACCGCCTCCTTCGAGCTCAAGCTGGCCCAGGTACGGGATATTTCCAAGGCCCTGGACATAGAACTGATCGTGTACGGCCGCCTGCCCCTGATGGTCACCGAGAACTGCATCATCAAGAACCGCTCCGGCCGCTGCGGCTGCGACGGCGTCAACCAGCTCACCGACCGGAAGGGCGAACGCTTCCCGGTGGTAAAGGCCCCCGGCTGCCGCAGCGAGATCCTCAACGCCAAGACGCTGTTTTTGGCGGATAAGCGGGGGGACTATCAGAGGGTGGGGCTGTGGGCGGCCCGGCTGCTCTTCACCACCGAGAGCGCCGCGGAGTGCGTCCGTGTAACCGAGCGCTACCTGGGCCGGGGCAGCTATGAGCCCAAGGACTACACCCGGGGGCTGTATTACCGAGATGTGGAATAGAGAGGAATCCCGATGAAGCTGAAAATCAAGGCCGTCTCCCCCAAGATCGGGGCGGAGATCCCCTTTCCCTATTACGCCAGCGCCGGCGCCGCCGCCATGGATCTCCACGCCTGCCTGGAGGAGCCGGTGACCATCCCCGCCGGGGGGCGGGCGGCCATCCCCACCGGTATCGCCATCGCCCTGCCCTCGGCGGCCTATGTGGCCCTGGTATTCGCCCGGTCGGGCCTGGGCATCAGGCACGGGGTGGCCCTCTCCAACGGGGTGGGAGTCATCGACAGCGACTACCGGGGGGAGATTGCCGTGGGGCTGCACAACAGCGCGGACGCCCCCTATACCGTCCAACCCGGGGACCGCATCGCCCAGCTTGCCGTGGTGCCGGTGGTCCGGGCCGAGCTGGAACAGACGGACGAGCTGGACGAGACCGGCCGCGGGGCCGGCGGCTTTGGCTCCACCGGGAAATAGAAGGAAGGACCGACTTACATGGATATCATTCTGGCCTCCGGCTCTCCCCGCCGGAAGCAGCTCCTGGCCCAGATGGGCATTGAGACGTTCCGGGTCATCTCCTCCGACGCCGACGAGACGGTGGAGCCCGGCCTCTCCCCCGCCCGGATCGTGGAGATCCTCTCCGCCCGGAAGGCGGAGGCGGTGGCGGACCACGCCAAGCCCGGCGGGTTGGTGATCGCCGCCGACACCATCGTCGCTCTGGACGGCGCGGTGCTGGGCAAGCCGAACGACGGGCTGGAGGCGTTCCGGATGCTCTCCGCCCTGTCCGGCCGGCGCCACCAGGTGTATACCGGCGTCACGCTGCTGCGGGGCGGGGAGCGGCGCACCGAGCACGAGGTGACTACCGTCACCTTCCGGGAGCTGACCCAGGACGACATCACCCGCTACATCGCCACCGGCGAGCCCATGGACAAGGCCGGGGCCTATGGTATCCAGGGCTACGGCGCCCTGCTGGTGGAGCGCATCGAGGGAGATTACTTCAACGTGATGGGACTTCCGGTGTGCCGCCTGGGCCGGATGCTGGCCGGGATGGGCACAGACTGCCTGGCGCTGGCCGCCGGGAACCGGGGCCAATAAGGAGAACTGCTTTTGAAGGACTTTCTGCGCCACAACGGGATACTGATCCTTATCATCGCCGTGCTGCTGGCCGCCATCACGGCGGTGGCCTCCTATGCCCTGAAGGGAACGGCCAATCCCCTGTCCAACGCCCTGGGGGTGGTCACCACCCCCATCCGCAACGGCGTGTCCTCCTTTGTGGGCTGGGCCGAGGGGGTCTACAACTACTCCTTCCGGTACCAGGAGCTGGAGGAGGAGAACCAGCGGCTGCGCAGCCAGATCGCCGAGCTGGAGGAGAAGGCCCGGGAGGGCGAGGCCGCCAGCAAGGAGAATGAACTGCTCCGGGAAGCGCTGGGCCTGCGGGCCAAGCGCAGCGACTTCGTCCTCGAGTCCGCCCGGGTCACCGCCCGGTCCACTTCCAACTGGGCCTCCACCCTGACCCTCAGCAAGGGCTCCGTCCAGGATGTGGCGGCGGGGGACTGCGTGGTGGATGCCGCCGGCAACCTGGTGGGCATCATCGACGAGGTGGGGAGCAATTACTCGGTGATGATCACGGTGGTGGACGCCAACCTCCAGATGGGCGGCATCGTGTCCCGCACCGACTCCACCGCCATGCTGGAGGGCGACTTTACCCTTATGCAGGAGGGCCGCCTCAAGATGACCTACCTGCCGGAGAACACCGAGCTGCTCACCGGCGATCTGGTGCTCACCTCGGGCCTGACGGGCATCTACCCTTCCGGGCTGGTGGTGGGGGCCATTGAGTCCCTCCATACCGACCCCTCGGGCATGAGCCGGTATGCTGTGCTCGCCCCCGCCGCCGACCTGGACCGTCTGGTGGAGGTCTTTATCATCAAGGAGTTTGACATCGTCGAGTGAGGCACGCCTGCCGGGCGGCCCTATGGCAGAAAGGGAGGTCAGACCGTTGACCCGTCAGGATATGCTCTATAAGTGGACCATCTACGGCCTGGCCCTGCTGCCGGTGTGGTGGCTGGAAGTCTTTGTGCTCAACCGCTTTCCCGTCTTGGGGGTGTTCCCCATGCTGCTGCCCCTGGCCGGGGTGGCGGTGGCGGTGCTGGAGGGGACCCTGGCCGGGGCGGGCTTCGGCCTGGCGGTGGGCGTGCTGTGCGACGCCGTCTACTTCGGCACCCGCGGCGCCATGACCCTGGGGCTGTGCCTGCTGTGCTGCGCCTGCGGCGCCGCCGCCCAGTACGCCCTCAACCAGGGCTTTTGGGGCTGCCTGCTGTGCTCCGCCGCCGTGCTGGCTGTCATCGACGCCGGACGCATCCTGCTCCGGCTCTTCACCGGAGCCGCCTCCCTCCCCGCCCTGCTGGAGGTGGCGGTGCCCGAGATCCTCTGGTCCCTGTGCTTCGTGGCGGTGATCTACCCCTGGTTCCGGTGGGTCCGGGGACGGATCGTCCGGCTGCTGCGTCTGTAAGGAAGGAGTCCCATGAAGGACAAGGAAAACCGACAATTTCACATCCGCTCCAGGGGCCTGGTGGCCGTCCTGGCGGCGGTGCTCATCGGCTTCGGCTATGTGCTCTATGACCTCCAGATCGTCCACGGGGCGGAGTACCGGGAGCGCTCCCAGCGGAAGATCGCCCAGACCGAGACGGTGGAGGCCGCCCGGGGCTCCCTGCTGGACCGCTACGGCAGGGAGCTGGTCACCAACCGGACCAGCTACAACGTGGCGCTGGAGACCTCCCGCATGGGGGAGGACAAAAACGCCGTGCTGCTGGAGCTGCTGGACATCTGCCGGGAGCAGGAGGTGGAGTGGACCGATACCCTGCCCGTCTCCGCCCAGGCCCCCTATGTGTTCACGCTGGACGCCGCCTCCGACCTGACGGTGACCCGGCTGCAAAAGCTGTGCACCCAGCTCAAGTGGACCGACCTCATCCCCACGGAGGACGAGATCGCCGCTATGCGGCCCGCCCCGGCGGAGACCGCTCCCGCCCGGGAGGAGGAAGCCGAGGAGACGCTTCCGGCGGAGCCAAAGGCCCCCGCCGTGTCCGCCCAGCCCCTGCTGGACAAAATGAAGGAGTATTTTGGGCTGGACGAGACCCTCCCGAACCAGGAAGCCCGGGGGCTGCTGGGTGTGCTTTACGAGCTGGCCCTGCGCTCCAAGGGGATCACCACGGTGTCCTACGTCTTTGCCAAGGATGTGGACATTCAATTCATCACCGCCGTGAAGGAGGCGGGGCTGGCCGGCGTGCGCATCGACACCAAGAGCGTCCGGCAGTACCGGACCCCCTACGCCGCCCATCTGCTGGGCCGGGTGGGGCTGATGGACGAGACCGAGCAGGCCTATTACCGCACCCTGGGCTACGACGGAGACGAGTCGGTGGGCAAGGAGGGCGTGGAGCAGGCCTTTGAGTCCTGGCTCAAGGGCACCGACGGCAAAAAGGCCGTGGAGACCAACACCGAGGGGAAGGTGATCAGCGAGACCTACAAGGAGGAGCCCGTCCCCGGCGGCCACGTGGCCCTGACCCTGGACATCCGGCTCCAGGAGGTGGCCGAGCGGGCGCTGGCCGAGGGCATCGCCGGCCTGAAATCCGAGGACACCCAGGGCGGCGCCCTGGTGGCCATCGACGTGTCGGACGGCGGCGTGCTGGCCATGGCCAGCTATCCCACCTATGACCGTACCACCATCTACTCCGACAACGAGGCCTATAACGCCGCCCTCAACGACCCCCTCAAGCCCTTCTACAACCGGGCCCTGCTGGGCCAGTACGCCCCGGGCTCCACCTTCAAGATGGTCACCGCCGTGGGTGGTCTGGAGGAGGACATCATCGAACCCAGCACCGAGATCCGGGACACCGGGCGGTATATGTACTACGCCCCCAGCTACACCCCCATGTGCTGGTACTACCGCCAGTACGGCGGCACCCACGGCAACGAGAACGTCTCGGAGGCCATCCGGGACTCCTGCAACATCTTCTTCTACGACGTGGGCCGGCGGCTGGGTATCGACCGGCTGGACCAGTACGCCCGGATGTTCGGGCTGGGGGAGTCCACTGGCATCGAGCTCAAGGAGAACACCGGCATGGTGGCCGGGCCGGACGCCTCCAAGCGCCTGGAGCAGACCTGGTACGAGGGCCAGACTCTGGCTGCCGCCATCGGGCAGGACAACAACCAGTTCACCCCCCTCCAGTTGGCCAACTATATCGCCACCCTGGTCAACGGCGGCACCCACTACTCCGCCCACCTGCTCAAGTCGGTGAAGTCCTACGACTACTCCGAGGTGCTCTACGAGCGGGAGCCGGAGGTGCTGGACACCATTGAGATTGCCCCGGAGAATTTGAACGCGGTGCTGGAGGGGATGCGCCTGGTGGCCGCCGAGGGAGGCACCACCTACCGCTTTTTCAAGGACCTGCCCGTGACGGTGGGCGCCAAGACCGGCTCCGCTCAGGTGAGCAGCACCACGGAGTCCAACGCCGTGTTCGTCTGCTTCGCCCCTTACGAGGACCCGGAGATCGCCCTCGCCGTGGTGGTGGAGAAGGGCGGCTCCGGCATGGAGCTGGCCGCCATCGCCGCCGACGTGCTGGAGTATTATTTCAGCACCGGCACCGGACTGGAGGCCGCCGCCAAGGAGAATACCCTGCTGCGGTGATTCTGAGAACAGCGAGTTGATACGATGACAGATTCCCGTATATACGACTCCCGGGACCCCCGGTGCAAGACCCCCTACGGGGCGGTGAGCGCCGGGACCCGGGTGACCTTCACCCTCCGCCCGCCCCGGACGGGGGGCTTTTCCCGCGCCAGGCTGCTGGCCCGCTTCGAGTTCCGGGACAACGAGGTGCGGGAGCTCCCCATGCCCTGGTCCGGCCTGGACGGCAGCCGGGACCGGTTTACCTGCACCCTGGATACCGGCGATTACCTGGGCCTGGTGTGGTACTCCTTCCGGCTGGAGGGCCTGGGGGACCGGAGCCTGGAGCTGGGGGAATACCAGCTCACCGTCTACGACGGCACCCAGGCCGTCCCCCCCTGGTTCGGGGAGGGGGTCACCTATCAGATCTTCCCCGACCGCTTCCGCCGCACCGGCGTACCGGACCCAGCCGGCATGGTGGGGGGGCGCTGGGTCCATGCCGGCTGGGACGAGGAGCCGGAGTGGCGGCCCGACGGCCGGGGGGAGATCCGCAACCGGGACTTTTTCGGCGGCTCCCTGGCGGGGGTGCTGGAAAAGCTGGACTACCTGAAGGAGCTGGGGGTGGACACCCTCTATTTCTGTCCCGTCTTTGAGGGGGCGGAGAACCACCGCTACGGCACCGGGGACTACGAGAAAATCGACCCCATGCTGGGCACGGAGGAGTCCTTTCGCGCCTTGTGCGCCGCCGCCCACGCCCGGGGCATGAGGGTGCTGCTGGACGGAGTGTTCAACCACCAGGGCTATGTGAGCAAATACTTCAACGGGGACGGCTCCTACCCCGCCGTGGGGGCCAGCCAGTCCCAGACCTCCCCCTATTACCGCTGGTATCACTTCACCCACTGGCCGGACAAATACGACGCCTGGTGGGGCATCTACTCCCTCCCCGCCGTCAACGAGAGCGAGCCGGGCTACATGGACTACATCATCCGCGCCCCCGACAGCATCGTCCGCCGGTGGCTGCGCGCCGGGGCGGACGGCTGGCGGCTGGACGTGGCCGACGAGCTGCCCGACGACTTTATCCACGCCCTCCGCGCCGCCGTCCGGGAGACCAAGCCGGAGGCGGTGGTCATCGGGGAGGTGTGGGAGGACGGCTCCAACAAGATTGCCTACTCGGTCCGCCGGAAGCACCTGCTGGGGGGCTATCTGGACGGGCTGATGAACTACCCCTTCCGCAGCGCGGTGCTGGACTGGCTCCTGGGCGGGGACGCCTGCCGTTTCCAGCAGGAGATGGAGACCCTGCGGGAGAACTATCCCCCGGCGGCCTTCCACTCCGCCATGAATGCCCTGGGCACCCACGACACCGTGCGCATCCTCACCCTGCTGGGGGTGGGGAGCGAGTGCCGGGACCACGGCCGGGATTGGCGGGCGGCCCGCCGCCTGTCGCCGGAGGAGCGGGCGCTGGGGCTGGCCCGGCTGAAGCTGGCCGCCCTGGTGCTCTATGCCTTCCCCGGCTCCCCCACGGTGTACTACGGGGACGAGGCGGGCATGGAGGGCTTTGAGGACCCCTTCAACCGCCGGACCTTCCCCTGGGGCCGGGAGGACCGGGCCCTCACCGGCTGGTTCCGGGCGCTGGGGCGGGCGCGGCATCGGTTCGCCGCCCTGCGCAAGGGCGATATCCGCTATGTGCGGGCGGCGGGGCCGGTGCTGGCCTTCACCCGCACCTGGGAGGACGAGACCGTCCTGTGCGCCGCCAACGCCGGGCCCGCTCCGGCGGAGCTGGAGCTGCCCGGCGGGGAGACGCGCACCCTGGGGCCGTGGGAGGGGCGGCTGCTGCGGCTGGAGGCTTGCCAGGCGGCGGAGGATGTGCTATCCGAAAGGGGATTTTAAGGAAAAGGGAGGGCGCGGTTCCGTGCGTGGTCCGAAGGAAATCATCCATCTGAGTCGGGCGGCCCGCTGCAAGGCGGGTGTGCCGGCATGTCCATTTTGGAACAGGAGGATGGTTTGTGGCTCGGCTTCCGCGCGGGATCGCGCTCTTTTTTGCTGTCTATTTTTTGCAGGGCATGGTGTTTTACAGCCCGGTGGGACGGATAAAAAAGGGGGGCCGCCTTTGCGGTCCCCCTTCCTTTTTGCGGTCACGCCGCGGCGTGGAAGTCCTCCTCCAGTTCCCGGCGCGCCTCGCTCTCGCTGTCGGCGGAGAACAAAAACCGCCCCGTATGGTCGTAGACCTCCACATGCTCCCGGACCCATCTCATGCTGTACTCCATGATTGCGCGCTCCCTTCTGTATCGTATGGCTACAGTATAGGGGAGCGCATGTCCCATAAAACGGACTATTCCTGCACATCCAGAAGAAATTGTGCCCAGGCCTCCGGGTGCTGGACGTAATAGCGGGGGCACTCCTTGCCGGTTACGTCGTAGTGCCGGATGATCTGTCCGGCCTCCAGCCCGTAGTACTCCCGCAGCCAGCGGACCAGCCGGACCAGGGCGTCATAGGTGGCTTGGGTGAACTGGCCGGAGTCGTCGGGGTGGCAGCACTCGATGGACAGGGTGTCGTGGTTGCGCTGATTGGAGCAGTAGGCCACCTCGTCCAGCGGGATGCACTGGAGGATCTCCCCGTCCAGGCCGATCAGGAAGTGGCTGCTGGCATAGGTCTCGCCGGAGCGGGCCAGACCGGCGAAGTAGCTGCGGTTCTGCCCGGCGGTGGTGCCCGGGTTGCCCACATAGTGGACCACTACGCCGTCCACCGCGTCCAGGGGCGTGCCTGGCCGGGAGTAGTCGTTGCGGGGCAAAAAGTCCTGGGTGATCCAGTCGGGATTCTCCGGCGGCGCCTTGCAGGCCGGGCCGCCGCCCAGCAGCCGCGCGGCCAGGACCAGCCCACCGCCGACGGCCAGGGCACACAGCAGCAGGCGCAGCACCGGCGGGCGGCGTCTGCGCCTGCTGCCCCGCCGCTCCAGAAGTTGTTCCATCTTGCCCATCTCCCGTGTCGTTTTTCCTCATTCTAGCAGAAAATGTGCCGCAATGTCTGACTTTTTTATAAAAATGGGCCTCCGGCTGTACGCCGGAGGCCCACAAAAAGATCGGATCGGTCAGGGGGCTTCCAGTGCCCCGTCGTAGGCGGCCTTGGTCCGGGGATCGAAGCAGACGAAGGTGACCCGGTCCAGCGCGCCGGGGTGCTCCGCGCAGAAGGTCCGTACCGCCCGAACGGCGATGGGTGCGGCCTTCTCCAACGGGAAGACGTACACGCCGGTGGAGATGGAGGGAAAGGCCACGGTCCGGCAGCCGTGCTCCGCCGCCAGCGCGAGGCTGTTGCGGTAGCAGGCGGAGAGCAGTTCGGCCTCCCGCCGGTTCCCGCCCCGCCAGATGGGGCCGGGGGTATGGATCACGCAGCGGGCGGGCAGGTCGTAGCCGCCGGTGAGCTTGGCCTGGCCGGTGGGACAGCCGTGTAGAGTGCGGCACTCCGCCAGCAGCTTGGGCCCCGCCGCCCGATGGATGGCCCCGTCCACGCCGCCGCCGCCCAGCAGGGAAGTGTTGGCGGCGTTGACGATGGCGTCATAGTCCACCGTAGTGATGTCGCCCAGCAGCGTGTCAATCGCGGTCGTCATAGTGCTCCTCCTTGGCGGGGGGCGCGGGTAGATCCGGAGCGGTCTGGGCCTGCGTCGGAGCGGGCGCGCCGTCCCACTGGTCGGTGAAGACCTTCTCAAAGGTCTCCGCGTCCATGGTCTCGTGCTCCAGCAGGTATTCCGCCGTCCGGTGCAGCTCGGTCATCCGGTTTTTCAGGAGGATCTCGCACTGGGCGTAGGCGTTGTCGATGATGGCCTTGATCTCCTCGTCGATGCGGCCGGCCACCTCCTCGGAGTAGGTCCGGGCCTGGGCCATGGACCGGCCGATGAACACCTCGTCGTGGCCGGTATCGTAGACCACGGTGCCCAGCCGCTCGCTCATGCCGTACTTGGTGACCATCTCCCGGGCGATGTGGGAGGCCCGTTCCAGGTCGTTGGAGGCGCCGGTGGAGATGTCGCCCAGCACCATCTGCTCGGCCACACGGCCGCCCAGACACACCGAGATGGACTCCTCCAGCTCCTTCTTGGAGCGGTAGGCCCGGTCCTCCTGAGGCAGTGAGATGGTCATGCCTCCGGCGGGGCCACGGGGGATAATGGTGATTTGGTGGACCGGATCGGGGGTCTCCAGCTCGTGGATGACGATGGCGTGGCCCGCCTCGTGGAAGGCGGTGAGCTTCCGGGCCCGGGGCGTGACCACCCGGCTCTTCTTCTCCGGCCCGGCGATGACCTTGAGCATGGCCTCGTGCAGGTCGGACATGGTGAGGAACCGCTCCCCCCGGCGGGCGGCCAGGAGGGAGGCCTCGTTCATCAGATTCTCCAGGTCGGCGCCGGTGAAGCCACTGGTGGCCTTGGCAATGACCGACAGGTCCACATCCTCACCCAGGGGCTTGTTCCGGCTGTGGACCTTCAGGATGGCCTCCCGGCCCCGGATGTCGGGCAGGCCCACGTACACCTGCCGGTCAAACCGGCCGGGGCGCAGCAGGGCGGGGTCCAGGATGTCCACCCGGTTGGTGGCGGCCATGACGATGACTCCCTCGTTGGCGGCAAAGCCGTCCATCTCCACCAGGAGCTGGTTCAGGGTCTGCTCCCGCTCGTCGTGGCCGCCGCCCAGGCCGGCGCCTCTCTGGCGGCCCACGGCGTCGATCTCGTCGATGAAGACGATGGCGGGGCAGTCCTTCTTGGCCTGGTCGAACAGGTCCCGGACCCGGCTGGCGCCCACGCCCACATAGAGCTCCACAAAGTCGGAGCCGGAGATGGAGAGGAAATTGACCCCGGCCTCGCCGGCCACGGCCCGGGCCAGCAGGGTCTTGCCGGTGCCCGGCGGGCCCACCAGCAGCACGCCCTTGGGGATGCGGGCCCCCAAGGAGACGAAGCGCTTGGGGTCCTTGAGGAACTCCACGATCTCCCGGAGCTCCTCCTTTTCCTCGTCGGAGCCAGCCACGTCGTCAAAGGTGACCTTTTTATTGCCCTGGTCGGCCAGGGTGCGGGTGCGCGCCCGGCCAAACCGGGCGGTCTTGTCCCCGCCACCGCCACCGCCGCCCTGGCGGAGGAACATAAAGTACCACATCAGGGCGAACAGGGCGAAGATGGCCAGATAGGGCACAAAGGACATCCACGCCGGGGGCGTGGGGTCCTCGGGGTAGTCGTAATCGTCCAGGATGCCCATCCGATACTGCTGCACCAGCAGGTCGTTAAACTCATCGTAGAACAGCTCGAAGGAGTAGAGCTTACGGGTGACCACGTCCGAGCCGTTCACCGGCTCCCGCAGGGTGAGCACCAGATTGTTGTGGGCGTCCACTGTCACCTTGGACACCTTCTGCTGCTCCAGCAGGACCCGGATGTCGGCGTAGCTGGGCTCCGGGCCGTTTTTCATGTTTTGCAGCGTCCACAGGACGCTGACCAGCACAAAGATGATGAGGCAGTACAGCACCACATCGCGCAGACTGATCTTCTTCAAGGGTGGACCACGCTCCCACAGGGGCCCCCGGCGGCGGGGACCCTCCAGATTTTATCCAACAGCCGCAGCCTCAGTCGGCGGGCAGCTCGGCCTCATAGACGCAGGGCTTGAGCACGCCTATGTAGGGCAGGTTGCGGTATTTTTCCGCAAAGTCCAGGCCATAGCCCACCACGAACTCGTCGGGGATGGAAAAGCCGCTGTAGTCCACATGGACGGGCTTGATCCGGCGGTCGGGCTTATCCAGCAGCGTGCACAGCTTCATGGAGGCCGGGTGCCGGGCCTGGAGGATCTGAAGCAGATAGCTCAGGGTGTTGCCGCTGTCCAGGATGTCCTCCACCACGATGATGTCCCGACCCTCAATACTCTCGGACAGGTCCTTGGTAATCTTCACCTGACCGGAGGAGGTGGTGCCCGCCCCGTAGGAGGACACGGCCATAAAGTCCACCGTACAGGGCAGCGTGATGGAGCGCATCAGATCCGCCATAAAAATAAAGGAGCCCCGCAGGACGCTGATGAGCATGGGTTCCTTGCCCGCAAAATCCCGGTCAATCTGACCGGCGATCTCCCGCACCCGGGCCTTGAGCTGTTCCTCGCTGAACAGAATATGGTCGATGTCCTTTTCCAGCATGGTTGTTTCTCCCTTTCAGTCTGACTTTTCCGTCCAAATTTCGACCGCCTTCTCCCCCGGGGCGGCCAGGTGGGCCGCATCGGGGCCGAAGCCGGGGATATACAGGGGGCCGCCTGCGTCGGCCAGTACGGGCCAGGTCCCCCGTTCCAGCCGGGGCACGTGGGCGTCGATAAAGAGCTTTTTCAGGGTTTTGCGGCCCCGCCGGGGCAGGGTGACGGCATCCCCGGTCTGCCGGGGGCGGATCACCAGGGGACCGGACAGGGCGTCCCGGGCCAGAAATACATGGTTCGGACCCTCCGGATGGGCCGCCGGAGCGGCGGCCGGACGGCAGGTGATGCGCCAGGGGCCGGCCTCTATCGTTTGTTCCCGGTCCGGGTCCAGGGGGCGGGCGGCCAGTACGGCGGCCTCCTGCCGGGGGCCCAGCACCAGATCCCCGTACACCCGCCGGGCCGTCAGGCCGTGGGGCAGGTCCACGGCGGCGGAGGGGGCCCCCCCGCGGCACAGGGCGGTGACCGCCCGCAGATGGGCGGCGGAGAATTGATAGGCGTCCAGCTCGGCCAGCAGGGCGCGGACCATGCGCACGGCGATGGGGCCGGGCTGTCCGGCGATGCGCACGACGGGAAGGACCAGCTCACCGCCCCGGCGGACGGCACATTGGACCTCGTGATCGGCAATGGCCTGGAGATAGGCGTCGTCCTCCCGCAAAGAGCCGATGGTCTCGGCGGTGCGGGGGATGAGCCAGGGGTTGATCTCCTTCAGCACCGGGAGCACCTGATGCCGCACCTTGTTGCGGCTGTAAGCGTCGTCGCGGTTGGTGCTGTCCTCCACGTGGGGGATGCGGTAGCGGCGCAGATAGTCCTCGATGACGGCGCGGCTGGTGGTGAGCAGAGGCCGGATGAGCTTGCCCCGCACCGGCGGGATGCCGGTCAGGCCGTGAAGCCCGGTCCCCCGGGCAAGGTGGAGCAGCAGGGTCTCGGCGTTGTCGTCGGCGTTGTGGGCGGTGGCGATGCGGTCGCAGCCCAGAGCGGCGGCGGTTTCCTCCAGAAAGGCGTACCGCATGGCCCGGGCGGTCTCCTCCACCCCGGCCCCCAGCCGCCTGGCCTCCTCCGCCACGGGACCGGAGCCCACCGCGAGGGTTACCGGCGGCAGGGTGGGCCCGCCGGAGAGGCGCTCCTCCCCACACCAATCCCGGACAAAGGAGCGGACAAACGCCTCGTCCCGGTCGGATTCGGTGCCCCGCAGATTGTGGTTGTAATGGGCGGCTGCCAGCTCAAAGCCCATGGCATGCCGCAGGAGGTACAGCCGGTGCAGCAGATAGACCGAGTCGGCCCCGCCGGAGACGGCGCAGAGCACCCGGCTGCCGGGGGGGATCATATGGAACCGGGCCAGAAGCTCGTTCATGGCCGAATCAGGCGACTGGTACATCTCAATACTCCGAATGGGTGCGGTCGATGGAGGAGAAGGTGGTGTACTCGGGCAGCCACTGGAGCTCCACCTTGCCGGTCTCACCGTGGCGGTTTTTGGCGATGATGCACTCGGCCAGGTTGTGCATCTCGGAATCCTCGTTGTAGTAGTCGTCCCGGTAGAGGAACAAGACGATGTCGGCGTCCTGCTCGATGGCGCCGGACTCCCGCAGGTCGGAAAGCATGGGCCGCTTGTCGGTGCGGCTCTCCGGGCCGCGGGAGAGCTGGGACAGGCAGACCACGGGCACGTTGAGCTCCTTGGCCATGATCTTCAGGGCCCGGGAGATGTCGGACACCACCTGCTGGCGGTTTTCGCCGGAGTAGCGCTGCTTGCCGCCGGCGGACTGCATGAGCTGCAGATAGTCTATGACGACCAGACCCAGGTTATCCACCCGGCGGCACTTGGCGTTCATATCGGCCACCGACAGGGAGGGGTTGTCGTCGATGAGGATCTTGGAGCGGCCCAGGGCGGCGGAGGCCAGGGCGATCTTGTCCCAGTCCTCGTCCCCCAGCTTGCCGGTGACCAGCTTCTTATTGTCCACAAAGGCCTCGTTGGAGATCAGGCGCATGGCCAGCTGTTCCCGGCTCATCTCCAGGGAGAAGAAGACCGCCGTTTTGCCGGAGAACTTGCCCGCGTGGAGCAGCACGTTCAGGGCAAAGGAGGTCTTGCCCATGCCGGGGCGGGCGGCCAGCAGGATGAGGTCGGAGTCGTTGAGGCCGGAGATGGCCCGGTCCACATCGGACAGGCCGGTGGACAGACCGGGGATGGCCGAGTCCCGCTTGGACAGCTCCTCCAGCCGGTCCAGCACGTCCAGCACCACCGCGGAGATGGGGGTCAGCCCCTGGCTGGCTCTCCCCTGCCGGATGGCGTAGATGCGCTGTTCGGCGGCGTCCAAGACCTCCTGGGCGGTGCCGGTGCCCTCCTGGATCATGCCGGTCAGGTCGGCCGCCGTCTCGGCGATGCGCCGCAGCAGGGCCTTGTCCTTTACGATGGCCACATATTCCGCCACGTTGGCGGCGGTGGGGGTGACCTCCATGAGCTGGAGGAGGTAGGACCGGGAGGTGTTCTCCTCAAAGACCCCGTTCTGGCGCATGTGGTCCAGCACGGTGACCGGGTCAATGGTCTCCGAGTAGTTGAACATACCGTAGATGGTCTCATAGATGTCCCGGTTCTGCTGGAGGTAAAAGTCCTCGGGGCGGAGCCTCTCGATGACCTCGGGCACGCACCGGGCGTCGATGAGCATGGAGCCCAGCACCGCCTGCTCGGCCTCCACCGAGTGGGGCATCTGGCGGACCAGCAGCTCTTCGTCCATGTGCATCACCCAGCTTTCCTGTAAAATTGGGGGGCTTACGCCTCCGCCACCACGACCTGGATGGCGCCGCTGACCTCGTAGCCCAGCTTGCACTTGAGCTCATAGGTGCCGTAGGCCTTGATGGGCTCGTCCTGAACGATCTTGGACTTGGCCACGTCCAGGCCGTACTGGACCTTGAGCCCCTCGGAGATCTCCTTGGAGGTGACCGCGCCGAACAGCCGCCCGCCTGCGCCGGCCTTGGCGGTGAGCTTGACCACGCAGTCCTTGAGCTTGGCGGCGATCGCCTCGGCCTCGGCCTTCTCGGCGGCCTCCTGGGCTTTCCTGGCCTTCTCCTGCATCTTCATGGTGTTGACGTTCTCGGCGGTGGCCGGCACGGCCAGCTTCCGGGGCAGAAGGAAGTTGCGGGCGTAGCCGTCGCTGGCCTCGATGAGCTGGCCCTTCTTGCCCTGACCCTTCACGTCCTGCTGTAAGATCACTTTCATGGTAAAAACCTCCTCAATCTTCTTCAAAATACTGGTCGATGGCCCGCAGCAGCCGCTGGAGGACCGCCTCCACGCTGCCGGAGGGCACCTGGGCCCCCGCTGTGGCGGCGTTGCCGCCGCCCCCCAGCTTCTCCAGCACCACCTGCACGTTGGTGTTGCCCATGCTCCGGGCCGAGATGATGACCCGCTCCCCGTCGGCGTCGGGAAAGAGCACGAAGGAGGCGTCAATGCCGGAGATGTTCAGCAGTTCATCGGCGGCCTGAGCGGCGGTCACCCGGCCCACCGTGTGGTCCACGGCGGCCACGGCGATGTCGTTGTGGTACATCCGGGCGGTCTGGATGATGTCGTAGCGGGCGATGGTGCCCGCCAGGTCGTTCTGGAACAGCTTGCGCACGTCGCCGGTGTCGGCGCCGGAACGGCGCAGGAAGGCCGCCGCCTCAAAGGTGCGGCTGCCGGTGCGCATGGTGAAATTCTTGGTGTCCAGCACCATGCCGGCCAGCAGGGCCTCCGCCTCGATGCGCAGCAGGTCCGAGGGCTCCATGATGTACTGGATGAGCTCGGTGACCAGCTCGCTGGCCGAGGAGGCGTAGGGCTCGTGGAAGTTCAGCGCCGCGTTGCCGATGTAGGAGGCCGCCCGGCGGTGGTGGTCGATGACGGCCACCCGGGTGCAGCACTCCAGCAGATCCTCCGACTGGACCTGTTCCGGCCGATTGGTGTCCACCACCACCAGCAGGGTCCGGGGATCGGCCAGGATGATGGCGTCCTGGGCGGAGAGAAAGGCGTCCTTGTACTCCGGAGTCTGGCCCAGCTTGGCGGCCATCTCGGCGGCGGGGTTGCTGCCCGGCTCCCGGATGATGCGGGCCTGCACCCCCCGCTTGCGGGCGATGGCGCACACGCCGGTGATGGCGCCGATGCAGTCCAGGTCGGGGAACTTGTGGCCCATGACGAACACCCGGGAGGAGTCGGCGATCAGCTCGCCCAAAGCGTTGGCCATGACCCGGCTTTTGACCTTGGTGCGCTTCTCCATCTCCTTATTGTGCCCGCCGTAAAACTCAAAGTTGAATTTATTTTTGATGACGGCCTGGTCGCCGCCCCGGGACAGGGCCATCTCGATGGAGAGGGAGGCGTACTCCAGCAGTTCCCTGAGGCTGGGGGCGTCCCGCCCCACGCCGATGGAAAGGGTGGGGGACACGCCGTTGGGGCCGGGGATCTCCCGCACCTTGTCCAGCAGGTCGAACTTGGCGTCCACGAAGCCCTGCAGGTACTGCTCCTCAAAGACGAAAAGATAGCGGTCCCGGTCGTACCGGGAGAACAGCCCGCCGGTGGGGGCCACCCAGGCGGCCAGGCGCTTGTTGATCTCGCTGAGCATGGCGGTGCGGGCGGACTCGTCGGTGTTTTTCACCACGTCCTCGTAGTTGTCCAGCAGCAGCAGAGCCACTACGGGCCTGCTGCTGCGCAGGGTCTGCCGGTCGGCGGAGTAGCCGGTGATCTCCACCCAGTAGGTGGTGGCCATGCTGGACGGGCGGCCCCGCCGCTCCTCGGAGCGCACCAGGCTGCCAAAGACCAGAAATTTCCGCTGGCCCACCTGGACCTCGCCGGGACACTCGGTCTTGCCCTCCAGCAGCCAGCGGGTGTCGAAGCCGGGCACGGCGGCGGAGAGCTTGGTGTCAAACAGGTGGTCCCGGCCGTCGGTGAGCTGGAGGAACCGCTCGTTGGACCAGATCACCTCGTCGGTGTCCGGGTGGAAGATGACCATGGGCAGCGGGGAGTTGAGCATGGTGTCCCGTGTGGCCATATCCATGTTGGCGGATACGCTCTCGAGGTAGCGGAGCATCTCTTTCTTCCGGCGGCTGCTGTTGCGGCGGAGGTAAAAGAAGAGAACCACCACCACTACCCCCTCCACGGCGGCCACGGGCGGGCTGAAAAAAGCGGAGGCTGCGGCAAAACAGACCAGACAAAACAGATAGAGCCCCAGACTGGGCTCCAAAAGCCGGGAGAGCCGCTTGTTCATTCCTACACCTCCTGGAAGTCCCCTCTGCGGGGGACGGGCATAACTCGGATAGTCTATTTTATCAGAAAAGCCTTGAAATTACAAGAGCGGGGGCCAGCCTTCGACGGCGGAAATAATGACGAGGGCCCTGCGGCGGGAAGAGACGTTTTCCGTCATTTTCTCTATTGCAGTAAAGTGGTGAGGCTGATATAATAACTTTTAATCTACAATGCTGCAGGGAGGCCATCCACCATGGAGGAGATCAAGATCCAGCGCGCCACCACCCTCAAGCCCAAGCCGGACTTCAAGACCCTGGGCTTCGGCAAGGTTTTTTCCGACCACATGTTCCTGATGAACTACACCGCAGGCCAGGGATGGCACGATCCCCGCATCGTACCCTACGGCCCCTTTACCCTGGAGCCCTCCGCCATGGTGTTCCACTATGCCCAGGAGGTCTTTGAGGGCCTGAAGGCCTACCGGACCGCCGACGGCCGCATCCAGCTCTTCCGCCCCATCGACAACGCCAGAAGACTCAACGACTCCTGCGAGCGGCTGTGCATCCCCGCCATCGACGAGAACCTGTTCGTGGAGGCGGTCAAGACGCTGGTGGCCGTGGACAGGGAATGGGTGCCCGATCAGCCCGGCACCTCCCTGTATATCCGCCCCTTCATCATTGCCACCGATGCCAGCCTGGGCGTCCACGCCTCCCACACCTACCTTTTCTGCATCATCACCGGCCCCGTGGGCGCCTACTACGCCGAGGGCATCAACCCGGTGCGGATTTACGTGGAGGACGACGACGTCCGGGCCGTCAAGGGCGGCACCGGCTACACCAAGTGCGGCGGCAACTACGCCGCCTCCATCCGGGCCGGTGAGCGGGCCGAAAAGCAGGGCTACGCCCAGGTGCTGTGGCTGGACGGCGTCCACCGTAAGTACATCGAGGAAGTGGGCTCCATGAACGTCATGTTCAAGGTGGGCGGCAAGATCATCACCCCCCAGCTCACCGGCTCCGTACTGCCTGGCATCACCCGCCGCTCCTGCCTGGAGCTGCTGCGGGACTGGGGCTACGCCGTGGAAGAGCGCCTCATCACCGCGCAGGAGCTCTTTGACGCCGCCGACAGCGGCAAGCTGGAGGAGGCCTGGGGCACCGGCACCGCCGCCGTCATTTCCCCCATCGGCGAGATGGGCTGGGAGGGCCGGCACGTGGTGGTCAACGGCGGGGAGATCGGCTCCCTGACCCACAAGCTGTACGACACCCTGGTGGGCATCCAGTGGGGCACCGAGCCGGACCCCTACGGCTGGACCATCCAGCTCTGAGAAAGCCGGCACAAGGCCGTGGACACTGGGTGTCCGCGGCCTTGTTCTGTCAACCGGGGACCCCGTGCCGGGTTGCGGGCGGTTGGTGGTATTTTGCCCCGCAAGGGCCCTCTACCGGGGAAACAAAAGGGGCAAAACGCATGCCGTCTCATATTTTGGAGAATCCGTTACAAAATATAATACTTATCATAAAAAGGAGCATCTAAGATGACGCCAAGGCAATTGCTGGAAGAAGCCGCACAGCTAAAGGAAAGCATGGTTTTTAACCGAAGATACCTGCATGTCCATGCGGAGACAGGATTTGACCTGAAGGATACGTATGCCTTTGTAAAAAAGGCATTGATCGATATGGGGTATGAGCCGCTAAGGTGCGGGAAGGCAGGGCTTGTGGCCTTGGCCGGCGGAAAGAAGAGCGGAAAAGTGTTCTTGATTCGGGCGGATATGGATGCGCTGCCGATCCAGGAAGCGGCGGAGGTTGATTTTGCATCCGCCAACGGCAGTATGCATGCATGCGGACATGATATGCACACCGCTATGCTGTTGGGCGCTGCGAAATTACTAAAAGCCCACGAAGACGAACTGGAGGGAACGGTAAAACTCATGTTTCAGCCCGCCGAAGAAATCTTTGAGGGTTCCCGGGATATGATCCAAGCCGGTTTATTGCAGAACCCGGCTGTCGATGGAGCGCTGATGATCCATGTTATGGCAGGGATGCCCTTTGAGGCGGGTACCGTGATTGTTTCAGCACCCGGCGTCAGTGCGCCGGCAGCGGATTATTTTGAGATCAGCGTGCAGGGGACGGGGTGCCACGGTTCTATGCCCTATGCCGGGGTTGACCCCCTTAACGCCGCCGCCCACATTTTAATTGCGCTTCAAGAAATTCACGCCAGAGAATTGGCCATGGATGACCGCGCCGTTTTGACGTTTGGGACGATGAACGCCGGAACCGCCGCGAATGTCATTCCCGACATGGCGGTCATGGCGGGGAGCATTCGCACCTTTGACGAAGAGATACGCGCCTTGATCAAAGAGCGAATGGTACAAATTGCAGATGGGATAGCGAGGTCTTTTCGGGCGGAAGCAAACGTCAGCTTTGGAAGCGGGTGCCCTACCTTGGTCAATGACAAAGACCTGTGTATCTGCGCTGAGAGGTATGTAAAGGAATTATTGGGCGGGCACAAAGCATTCTCCGTGTCGGATCGGAACGCTATGAGCGCAGGGCAAAAGCCTTCCAAATCGGCAGGTTCCGAAGACTTCGCATATGTCAGCCAGGAAGTGCCGTCCATTATGCTGGCCTTGGCCGCCGGACAGCCGGAAAAAGGGTATGGTTACCCGCAGCACCATCCGATGGTTCGATTTGATGAGGATGCGCTGGTCAGCGGCAGCGCGGTCTATGCTTACACGGCAATGCGCTGGCTCGAAGAGCACAAATAAGGACGCAGATACAGCAGCACGCTTCCCGACTTGTAATGCCTCTGGCAGGAAAAAGCCGGGATGAAAACACATCCGGGACGCGGTATTCCGCGCCCCGGATGTCTGCTATTTGCCCCAGATCAGGGTCAGGGCCTTCTGTCGGTTTTGAATCTCCACCGTCTCCGGCGCGCCGCCGTACTCCCCGTCCAGGGTCCAGGTCAGCTCCTCCTGGGTGACGACCCGGAGGCGGCTGGTGTGGAGCGCCACGATCATATCGCTCTCCACGGTGTTTTGGCGGGTCAGGGAGCGCAGGGCGCTTTGAAACTCCGCCGGGTTCCGGGGCAGGCGGACCAGCACCACCTCGAACAGACCGTCGTCCAGAACCACCCGCTCCGGCGGGAAGAGCTGAAAGCCCCCCACCGAGATGGTGTTGGACACCATGCCGTAGATGAAGTGCCCCTCCACGGCGCCTCCGTCGTGCTCGATGGTCAGGTGGTAGCCCTTGAGCAGGGAGCCCAGCTTGGTGGCTCCCTCCAGCAGATAGGCCAGGTGGCCGAAGGTGTTCTTGAAGGGCTGGGGGGTGTCGTAGGACACGTCGGTAAAGGCGCCGAAGGCGGCCACATAGACGAAAAAGCGGTCGTTGAACACCCCAATGTCGCAGGGGCGGGCCACGCCGGCCACGGCGGCTTCGGCGGCCTTGTCCATGCCTTTGGGCAGGTCCAGGTTCCGGGAGAAGTCATTGGTGGTGCCGGCGGGGATGTAGCCCACCAGGGGGGGCGCCTCCAGGCCCATCAGGCCGGTGACCACCTCGTTGAGGGTTCCGTCGCCGCCGCAGCATACCACCCGGTCGTACCGGCGGCCGATGGCGGCGGCCACCCGAGTGGCGTCGCCGGGTCCCTGGGTGGGCCAGGCGCTGGTCAGGTACCCCGCCTTGGAGAAGGCGTCCAGAATGGCGGCGAGCTGGGGGCGTACCTGGCCCTTGCCCGCCTGGGGATTGTAGATAAAAAGCAGTTTTTTCATGTCGTTCCTCCGGGTGCTTGCGGTTGGCTGTCGATCGTATTGTGTATTATACAAGTTTTTTCCCCAAAGCGCCACCCTTTTTCACAAGGGGGAGAAATTCCGACGGCCCGCTTGCTTTTTCAAAGGGAAGCGCATAAAATATTTTTTACAATGAGGTGATTTTGTGTGAGCCGCCGCGCCTTTGCCGCCGCCTTTCCGGCCACCGTGCCGGTGCTGATGGGATATCTGTCCATCGGTATCGCCTTCGGGCTGATGCTGGAGGCCGTCGGGTACAATGTCATCTGGGCCTTTTTTATGTCCCTGACCATCTACGCCGGGTCCGGGCAGTACATGGGGGTGGAGCTCCTGGCCACCGGGGCGGCCCTGGTCAATGTGGCCGCCCTGACCCTGATCCTCAACTTCCGGCACCTGGTCTACGGCCTGAGTCTGCTGGAGAAGTTCCGGGGCATGGGGGTGCGGAAGCTGTATATGATTTTTTCCCTCACCGATGAGACCTATGCGCTGCTCTCCTCCGCCCGGGTGCCCGAGCGGGTGGACCCCCACGACTACTATTTTGCCGTGGCGGTGCTGGATCACAGCTACTGGATTCTGGGCTCGGTCATCGGCAGCGTGGCGGGCGCCCTGATCCAGTTTGACACCACCGGTATCGACTTTGCCATGACCGCCCTCTTCCTCGTCATCGCGGTGGACCAGTGGAACGCCTACCGCTCCCACCTGCCCGCCCTGCTGGGGGCCGGCATCACGGTGGTCTCCCTGGTGGTCATGGGGGCGGCGAACATGCTGATTCCGGCCCTGTGCGTCATCATTGCGGCTCTGCTGGCCCTCCGCGTCAAGCTGGACCGGGACCCGGCCGTGGAAAAGGAGGCGGTCTGAATGGTCCTCTCCACCGGACAGGCTGTGGCCTCCATCGCCGTCATGGCCGCGGTTACCTTCCTCACCCGGGCCCTGCCCTTTCTCCTCTTTGACCGGGGCGGACATCCCCCCAAGCTGGTCCTCTACCTGGGCCGGGTCCTGCCGCCGGCGGTCATCGCCATGCTCATCGTCTACTGCCTGCGGACGGTGCGCTTTGCCGCGGTACCCCAGTGGGCCCCTCAGCTCATCGCCGCCGCCGCGGTGGTGGCCCTCCACGTATGGAAGCACAACAACCTGCTGTCCATCTTCGGCGGCACGGTGCTGTATATGGTGCTGGTGCAGGCGGTATTCGTGTGAGGAAAAGGCGCCGGACCCCACGGGGTCCGGCGCCTTTCGGCTATTTGTACGCCAGCAGCACCGCGCCGGCGGCCCGGGCAAAGCACCGGGCGGCGGCCAGGGCCTCCTGGAGCGTATTGCCGTGGGCCCCGATCTCCACCAGCAGGGAGCCGGTGGTGGTCTGCTGGTTGTAGCGGTTCTCCCGCAGGCCGATGGGCCGGGCCAAGGTGGGCCACAGGGTGTTCATCTCCCGCTGGACCTTGACTGCCAGGGACAGGTTCTCCTGCCAGTCGGGGTGGTCGTACTTGGCGTTGGACCCCATGACCAGCATGACCTGGGCGGTCTTGACCCCGTCGATGGTGGTGATGGGCTTGTAGACGGTGCCGTCCTCCCCGATGAGGGCGTCCCGGTGGACGTCCAGCACCACCCGGATGGAGGGGTAGTCCTGAAGGTACTGCTCCACGGCGGCCAGGGAGCGGTCGTAGGAGCCGCTGTAGTTGGGGTAGTCGTAGAGCTCCTTGTCGTGGAGGACCGTAAGGCCCATGGAGGTGAGGACGCTGGCAATCTCCTCCCCCACTCGGATCATGTTGTAATTTTCGTCGGTGGTGCGGCAGTCCCCGCTGGGGGTGTAGACGTCCGCCCCGTCGGGGGTGTAGGCCTCGGTGCCGTGGGTGTGCATGATGAGGACCTGAGGGCCGTCGGCGGGCAGCTCCAGGGTCAGGGCGGCAGAGGCCAGAGCGGCCACGTCCAGGGGCAGGCCGGGTCGGTTTTCGATGTAGACCCCGCCGGCGCTGGCGTAGCCGTCGCCGCTGACCGGGGCTAGGGTCCGGCCCACGATGTCGTCGGGGGCGGTGGTGGAGGCCGGAAGCTGGTGGGGGTCCTCCGGGTCGTCGGGCTCCTGGACGGCGGAGGGCTGAGGGGGCTCGGGGTCCGCGTCGCCCTGAGCGGTGGCGTCGGACAGATACCGGGAGACTTGCGCCCGCCCGGCCATCAGGGTGGGGGACTGGTCCAGCACCAGCCGCTGCCAGCTTTCCAGAGCGTCCAGGGTGTCCGTTCCGGTCTCCACATGGCCCAGCTCGGCCTGGAGGGCCGCCGCCACGAAGGCGGGGCTCTCGGCCAGGGTGCGGAAGGTCTCCGCCGCAGCCCCCATATCGGCGGTGAGGGAGAGCACCCATACCGTCACGGTGGCCAGGAACAGGGCCGCCCCGCGGCGGAGGACCTTTGTCCACTGACCGGGGCCTTGTCCTCTTTTCATGGGTCATCCCCGTCCTTTCCGTACAGTCATAAGAAACGATATGCCGGGCCGGAGGGGAATATGACCCCGAGTTTGGGGTTTGTGAAAGGAGGCATAATGTGGTATACTACCAAGCGAGACCATCCAAAAGGCAGGTGGAGCCATGAAGGCGCTTTGGGAATCCTCCCCCGTGCGGTTCATCCGTGAGATCGCCGACGTCTATTTTTCCCGCCGGGTGTCCCGGTCGGCCGCCGAGCTGGCCTATTTCCTCATCCTCTCCTTTTTCCCCGTCCTGATCTGCGTCAACGCCTTTGTGGGGCTGCTCCACATCGACGTCAACGCCCTGGTGGACGCCGCTTCCGAAATCATCCCCCGGGAGAGTTTGTCCATCCTCACCGACTATATCACCTATCTCTCCGAGCCGGGCAGCCAGTCCAACGCCATGCTGGCGGCGGGCATCACCATGACGCTGTTCTCCGCCTCCGCCGCCTTCCGGGCCCTGATGAACATCATGGCGGATATCTACCGGCGCAGGACCTATACCGGCGTGGTGCAGATCGCGGCCAGCGTGCTCAACTCCATCCTCTTTCTCATCACCATCTATCTCTCTCTGGGGGTGCTGCTCACCGGGAGCTGGTTCTTCCGCCTGGTGGAACGGCATTTCCCCTGGATCGCCCAGTTGGTGGGAAGCTGGCAGTCCCTGCGCTTCCTCATCCTGTTCTGCCTGGTCTTTCTGTTTGTCCTGCTGGCCTACCGCATGTCGGCGCCCAGGGGCCGCCCCCGCCCCCCCATCCTTACCGGCGGCTTTCTGGCTTCGGTGGCCCTGGTGTGCGCCTCCATGCTCTTCTCCTGGTTCATCGGCATGTCCTCCCGCTACTCCCTGGTGTACGGGTCTCTGGCCTCGGTCATCATCCTGCTGGTGTGGCTCTACCTGTGCGGCAACATCCTGATCCTTGGAAACGTGTTCAACTATGTCTGGTACCGGCGCAAGCAGGCGCGGTATCAGCGGGAGCACCCGGAAGAGCGCCCATAAAAAACGCCCGGACAGCTTTGCTGTCCGGGCGTTTTCCAGGTTTGACCTAGTTGAGATAGGCCGACGGGTTGACCTGGGTGCCATTGACCCGAATCTCGAAGTGGCAGTGGCTGCCGGTGGAGCGGCCGGTGGAGCCGGCCTTGGCAATGGTCTGCCCCTGATAGACCTTGTCACCCGCGCTGACCAGCAGGCTGGAGTTGTGGCCGTAGTAGGTCTGCTCACCGTTGCCGTGGTCGATGATGACCAGGTAGCCGTAGCTGCCCTTGTAGCCGGCAAAGGTGACGGTGCCGCCGTCGGCCGCCTTGACGGAGGTGCCGTAGGGGACGGCGATGTCGATGCCGGAGTGGTAGCTGTAGGAGCCGAAGATATAGCGGTAGCCGAAGCGGGAGGTGATCCGGCCGTAGCAGGGCCAGACGTAGTAGCCGTTGGGAAGCCAGGAGGGGCGGGGCACGGTGCCCACGGCTACCACCTTCTCGGTGGCCTCCCGCACGGTGGTGGAGCTGAGGATGTCCCGTTCCCGCTCATGGCCGTTGACGTAGGTCACGTTGGCGGAGACCAGAGCCTCGCCGGGGACGCCGGGGTCCAGGACCTTGGACTCGCCCTGGTACATGGTGTCGTCCTCCACCTCCCGCACGGTGCAGGGGATTTCCTCGGTGTAGGTAATGGAATCCACGGTCTGCACGGACAGATAGGGGACCTCCTCCTTGATGTTGAGGAGCTGGCCGATCTGAAGCTTGTTGATGTCCACGCCGGGGTTGAGGGCCTCCATCTCGGCCATGGTCATGCCGTTGGAGAAGGCCAGGGCCATAAAGGTGTCGCCCTTCTGGACCTCATAGGTGGTCTGGCCGCTGGTGTTGGCGGTGAGAGCGGCCTTCATCTCGGAGATATCCTTGATGGACTCGGATGGGGTGTACTCCAGGGAGACGCCCACAGCCTTGTCATAGGTGACGGAGATGGTGTCTGCGTTGACGTAGGGGGCGGCGATCTCGTCCAGCATCTGGTCGATCTGGGCCCGGTCGGTGACGGCGCCCAGAGCCTGGCCGTCCACGGTGAGGACATAGCTCTTCATCACCTCGCCCACCTGGCTGAACAGATAGGTCTCAAAGCCGGAGATGGGGGACAGATCCTCCCGCTCCGCCAGCACACGCTCGTAGCCCACCTGGTTCTGGAGGGTGTAATCATAGCCCAGAATGTTGGAGGCGCGGGCCTCCACCCGGTCCATGACCTGCTCGAAGACCTGGGGCTCCTTCACCAGGCCCAGGTCCACGCCGTCCACGCTGACCACATAGGCGGGGGTGTAGACCACACCCACCACAGAGGCCAGCCCGATGACCAGGGACAGGGCCAGGAAGGACAGCGGCCCCAGCTTAGGCTTCCCCGCCGTGGCGGAGTGGACCCGGTGATAGACCCGGGCGCTCTGCAGCTTCAGGCGGCGGGAGCGGGCGGCGGCGGCGTCGGCAAAGCGGTGGAGCCGGTCGCTCCAGTCGGTATTCTTCTGCTCCCGGCCGGACCGGCGGGCGGAGCGGGAAGCCGGCCGGACCGGCACATGATTTGGTGTCCGCAGGATCTCATCCATAAAGACGGACCTCCCTGTTCTTTGATATCAGAAAAAGACGGCCCAACGGGCCGAAGCACAATTGCTAAATTATGACAAAGGGGTAAGAAAGGATTACAAATAGTTACAAAAGCATGATACACGCTTTCCCAGGCAACGTCAAGTCTTTTTTGGCGGAAAGGCGTCGAGGGCGGGACAGGGCCTTTAAAGCAGGAAAAACAACAAGATATAGTGGTTTTTTGGCGGCTTTCCGGAAAAAACCACGCTGGGTTGGGCAAGGGACACAACTTTTGGGGCATATAAATTTGGTAAATTTGTGAATTCCACAAAAAACCGGAGCCCGATAGGCCCCGGTTTTCCTGTAACCAAGTTAGAAAACAAAGCCGGCGGCCGCCCCGGCCAGGGGGGACAGGGCGATCATTACCAGGCTGAAGCACATGGAGGATACGGAGATGAGGGTGGCCCGCTGGTCGGAGGGGAAACGGTTGTTGAGGCGGGCGTCGGTGAGGGTCTGGAAGGCGTCGTCGCACACCACCGCCAGAAAACCGCCCGCCGCCATTTGGAGGACGGAGCCGGACAGGGGGAGCAGCAGTCCGGCCAGCGTACCCAGGCCGCACAGCAGCCCTGCGGCCCGGTAGGGCAGCCGTGACAGGGGCAGGGCAAGACGGGCTCCGGCTACGCCGCCCAGCTCGATGGCCAGAAGCAGGGGCCCAAGCAGAGCGGGCGAGGCTCCCGCCCGGATCAGTCCATCCTGGAGAAAGAAGCGCAAAAGCGTGGCCAGTGCGCCCACAAGGGCGTTGTAGAGCATCAGGACCGACACCCGGGGGTGAGCGTGCAGGAAGCCTGCGGCCTCCCGGGCGCAGCTCGCTACCAGCCGGGGCAGGTCCTGGAGCCGCTGGCCTGCCCGCTGCGCCTGGGAGGCGGTAACCACCGGCTCGGCCAGACTGCCGGCCAGCAGGAGCCCTGCCAGGGCCAGCAGTGCGTCGGCGGCATAGCCCGCCTGGTAGCCGATGACCACGGCCAGACCGGCGCAGAGGGTGGACAGGCCGCTGGCGAGCCGCCAGAGGCTGTTTTGCAGGGAGGATACCCGCAGGTAGGCGCCCTCCGCCCCGCCCTGGACCAGGGAGTCGTAGGTGAGGGCCTCCCGGGTACCGGAGGCCAGATTGTAGGCCAGGGCGCTCAGGGCCATGGCGGCGCAGACGCCGGCCATAGTGCGGGACAGGAGCATGGCCAGAGAGGACAGGATAAACATGGCCTGGCTGGCCATCATGGCCTTTTTCCGGCCCAGTACGTCGGCTGCCATGCCGGAGGGGATCTCGCCGCACAGGCTGACCGCGTGAAAGAAGGCTTCGGCCAGCCCCACCTGGACCAGGGAAAAGCCCCGGCCCACCAGCAGCAGGACCCATACGCCGCCTGCCACCCGAAAATTGCCGACCAGCTCCAGCGCCAGGAGCCGGCGGATCTGTTGCTTCAGGTTCATATCGCTTACCTCTTATATAAATATAGATGTGGTGCGGGGGAAGAGATAAGCCGCCCAAGGAACAAAAAAGGCCGCGGCGAACGCCGCGGCCGGAAAGAACACAGAAGTCTTTACCGCCGTAAAGTCCGCAAAAAGGGCGCACTTATCCCAGCGACGGCACATTTGTTTCCAAAAGATTCCATTACAAGGCCAAATGCCCAGCCCATGGCGCACACTCCTTTCCCGGACGATCTGTGGACAGTATAGCAGAGCCGGGACCGCCGGTCAAGAGGAAAGCCGCGCCGCCCCATAGGGCGGCGCGGCTTGGATGTAGGCGGAGACTTGGAGGCTCAGGCCAGAGCGGCCGTGATGATGGCCATGGAGTAGACCTCCTGGGCGTTGCAGCCGCGGGACAGGTCGTTGATGGGGGCGTTCAGGCCCAGCAGGATGGGGCCGTAGGCGTCGAAGCTGCCCAGGCGCTGGGCGATCTTGTAGCCGATGTTGCCGGCGTTGATGTCGGGGAAGATAAAGGTGTTGGCATGACCGGCCACGGGCAGGCCGTGGCACTTGGTCTCGGCCACCTTGGGGGAGACGGCGGCGTCAAACTGGAGCTCGCCCTCGATGGCCAGGTCGGGACGGGCGGCCTTGGCCTTCTTGGCGGCCTCCCGCATCTTGTCCACATCCTCACCCTTGCCGGAGCCCTTGGTGGAGTAGGACAGGAAGGCCACCTGGGGATCGATGCCGAAGATCTTGGCACACTCGGCGGTGCCGATGGCGATCTCCACCAGCTCGTCCTCGGTGGGCTTGATGTTGATGGCGCAGTCGCCCATGGCCAGTACGGTGTTGCCGCCCACGCCCTCACGGACCAGAATGAAGCAGGAGCCCACGATGGAGTGGCCGGGCTTGGTCTTGATGAGCTGGAGGGCGGGGCGCACGGTGTCGGCGGTGGAGTAGGTGGCGCCGCCCAGCAGAGCGTCGGCCTCGCCCAGCTTCACCAGCATGGTGCCGAAGTAGTTGGCCTTGGACAGCGCGGCGCGGCACTCCTCGGGGCTCATCTTGCCCTTGCGCAGCTCCACCATGGTGCTGACCATCTCGTCCATGCGGGGGTAGGTCTCGGGGTCCAAGATGATGGCGCCGCGGATGTTAAAGCCGGCCTCTTCGGCGGCGGCGTGGACGGCATCCGGGTTGCCCACCAGCACGGGGGTCAGCCAGGTACCGGCCAGCAGCCGGGCGCTGGCCTCCAGGATGCGGGGATCGGTGCCCTCGGTGAAGACGATCTTCTTGGGATTTTTCTTCAGAATGTCGATGAGGGTCTGGAACATATGCATGGCCATGGGAAACGCCTCCATAAAATAAAATTGGGTCGTTTGACGGGCAGAACGTCACTGAAAAACATTATACACAACCCAACACCACTTCTCAAGGTCTAAAACGCATAAAAAGCGTCGGAATCCTCCATTTTTTTCGCACAGGCCGTTTTGGTACCCGAGGGAAGCGGCGGGGAAGCGCGCCCCGGCAGACGGACAAAAAGTGCTTTACTTTTGGTATTTTACTGGATATACTATACTCACTGTTTTGCGAGGAGTGTAGTGCAATGAGTTCCGATTTTTCCCGATCACTTACGCTGCTGCGGAAAGAAAAGGGCATTTCGCAGCGGGCGGCGGCCAAGGAGCTGGGGATCTCCCAGGCCCTGCTGTCCCACTACGAAAACGGCATCCGGGAACCCGGCCTCAAGTTCGTGACCCGGGCCTGTGATTATTACGGTGTCTCCGCCGACTATCTGCTGGGACGCACCCTCAGCCGGGACGGCACCACCATTGTGGACGCCGAGAGCCTGTACGACTACAGCGCGGAAAAGGACAACGTGCTGCGGGGCAGCATTATGGCCACCCTGTCGAAAAAGCTGCTGGTCAACTCGGTGGGCATCCTCTTCGATCTGCTGGGCAGGACGGGCAGCAAGGAGGCCATCAAGGCGGCCTCCGATTACCTGGGCACCGCGGTGTACCGGCTGTTCCGGCACCTCTACCGGGCGGGCGGCAACAACAACGAGGACTTTTTTGCCGTGCCGGTCCGCCACTTTGTGGGGGGGCTGCCCAACGCGGATATGATCTGCTCCGAGGTGGACTACGTGGACGCCCTGGCGGTCCACGTGAAGGAGAAGGGGGAGTTCCCCCTGCTCAACCACGACACCCTGAGCGCCGCCTATCCCGGGGCGTACCAGTCCCTGCTCCAGATCATCCACAACACCGGCGAGCGGATCAACCACCGGATGGACGCCCGCCGGGCGGACGCCCGATAGCCCCGCCCGGCCAAGGCATGCAAACAGAGAGGTGAAGACTTTGACCGACCAATCGAAGATTCGAAATTTCAGCATCATCGCCCACATTGACCACGGCAAGTCCACGCTGTCCGACCGGCTGATCGAGGCGTGCAACGCCGTATCCGAGCGGGAGATGGAGAGCCAACTGCTGGACAACATGGACCTGGAGCGAGAGCGGGGCATTACCATCAAGGCACGGGCGGTCCGGCTGACCTACCAGGCCCGGGACGGCGAGAGCTATGAGCTCAACCTGATCGACACCCCGGGCCATGTGGACTTCAACTATGAGGTGTCCCGGTCCCTGGCGGCCTGCGAGGGCGCCCTGCTCATTGTGGACGCCGCCCAGGGCATCGAGGCCCAGACTCTGGCCAACACCTACCTGGCCATGGAGCACGATCTGGAGATCCTGCCGGTCATCAACAAGATCGACCTGCCCGCCGCCGATCCCCGGAAGGTGAAGGATGAGATCGAGAACGTCATCGGCCTGCCCGCCCAGGACGCGCCGGAAATCTCCGCCAAGATGGGCGTCAACATCCCGGCGGTGTTGGAGGATATCGTAGCCAACGTACCCGCCCCCAAGGGCGATCCCAAGGCCCCCCTCCGGGCCCTGATCTTCGACAGCCAGTACGACCCCTACCGAGGGGTCATCGTCTACTTCCGGGTGATGGAGGGGACCATCCGGACGGGGATGCCGGTCAAGCTGATGGCCTCGGGCGCCAAGTACGAGGTGCTGGAGTGCGGCCACCTGCTGCCCATCGGCATGGAGCCCTGCCGGGAGCTCATCGCCGGGGAGGTGGGCTATTTTACCGCCTCCATCAAGGACGTGAAGGACACCCGGGTGGGCGACACCATCACCGGAGCCGAGGCTCCGGCGGCCGAGCCCCTGCCCGGCTACCGCCCCGCCAAGGCCATGGTCTACTGCGGCATCTACACCGAGGACGGCTCCAAGTATCCCGACCTGCGGGACGCCCTGGAGAAGCTCCAGCTCAACGACGCCTCCCTGTCCTTCGAGCCGGAGTCCTCCGTGGCTCTGGGCTTCGGCTTCCGGTGCGGCTTTTTGGGGATGCTCCACATGGAGATCATTCAGGAACGGCTGGAGCGGGAGTTCGGCCTGGACCTCATCACCACCCTGCCCTCGGTGATCTATGAGATTACCAAGACCGACGGCTCGGTGGTCCATGTGGACAATCCCCACAACTACCCGGACCCCGGGGCCATTCTGGAGGCCCGGGAGCCCTATGCCAAGGTGTCCATCATCTCGCCGCCGGACTATGTGGGCAACATCATGCCCATGTGTCAGGAGCGGCGGGCGGAGTTCAGGGATATGCAATATCTGGACACCAACCTGGTGGAGCTCCACTACTCCATGCCCATCAATGAGATCATCTACGATTTTTTCGATACCCTGAAGGCCCGGACCAAAGGCTATGCCTCCCTGGACTATGAGCTGGAGTGCTATCATTCCTCCGAGCTGGTGAAGGTGGACATGCTGCTCAACGGCGACCAGGTGGACGCCCTGAGCTTTATTGCCCACAGGGACAAGGCCTATCCCCGGGCGAGAAGGCTGTGCGAGAAGCTGAAGGAGAACATCCCCCGCCAGCTCTTCGAGATTCCGGTCCAGGCCGCCATCGGGGGCAAGATCATCGCCCGTGAGACGGTGAAGGCCATGCGCAAGGACGTGCTGGCCAAGTGCTACGGCGGCGACATCACCCGGAAGAAGAAGCTTTTGGAAAAGCAGAAAGAGGGCAAAAAAAAGATGCGCTCCTTGGGGACGGTTCAGATTCCGACGGAGGCATTTATGGCGGTATTGAAGCTGGACGAGGAATAGCGGCATCTTTTTTGCGCCCTCTGGGGCCCCATCTGCGATGGGGCGGCACGATAGGGGCCGTTCAAGGGTTTGCCCAGAGGGCAAGCCCTTGGCGCAGGGGCAATTCACTTGCCCCGAGCCTGTCGGATCCGGCCTGGGGTCCCCGCGGAAGGCGGAGCCTTTCGTGGGGCGGGTAAAAAAGATGCGCTCCTTGGGGACGGTTCCGATTCCGACGGAGGCATTTATGGCGGTATGGAAGCTGGACGGGGAACAGCGCCTCAGGCGTTTCTCACGGGCAGCACCCGCCCCGGCCCTCAGCGGTCCGGGAACCCGCAGGATCGGAAAAGCCCCGAAAGTGACGGCAAGTCACTTCCGGGGCTTTCTGCTGCGGTGGGACAAACGGCGATGTGCGGAAACCCGCCCGTGCAGCGCCGCTTCATTTCTTGAGGATTCGCTTTAGATAGGAGACATCCAGCAGGTTTACGGTTTCAAACCTTCCGTTGTAAAATACGGCCCAGTTGTTGAAGACACAGGGCAGCTCCTTTGCCTTTTGCAGCGTGTCCACCAGAAGAAACTGAACGGGGATGCCGTTCTGCTCGCAATACTGTCTGACCGTTTCAACGGTTTGATGGACGTAGGGGCATTGCAGATCATAGTAAATGGTGAGCTCCTTGCGCTCGATTTCCTGCTTTTTCGCATGGGGAGCAAACCTCGGCGTTGTTCCGTCAAAAGAGAGGGCGAGCAGCGCATAGCCGTTGGCGGTGGTATCGACCACCTCAAAACCGAACTTTCGGGCAAAGGATTGGTCGGCAAGCCACGCTTTTTGTTTTTGCGCCCCCAGCATGCACACGCCGGAACGGCCCTTTTCTCTTGCGTCGGCCAGGCAATATTCCATCAGCGACCTCCCGTACCCGTGTCCCCTGCTGTCGCCGGAGACCCACAGACAGTACAGATAATAATAGTTGTCGCCGACGATTGGAACCCACGCGGTCTCAAGCGGCGCGTATTCGATAAAAACCGTGGCCTTGGCATTTCGCTTTCGAAAGACATGCCCTTCCGGCAGGCGGTCCGACAGCCACTGCCGCTTGGCCTCCACACCCGGATGGGGCTTTCTGCTGCGGATGATACAGCACAAATGCTCGTGGGCGAGGTTTTCCGGGGTCAGGTTTACAAAATCAGCGCACATCGTCTCACCGCCCCCCTGTTACAGGCGCTCCAGGACCCCGGCCACGCCGGCCATGGGGTTGGGCTGATAGTCCTCCACTCCGCCGTTGTCGCAGGCGGAGGCCAGCGCGGAGTCGATGGGCAGCTTGGCCAGCACCTTCAGGCCCAGGTCGGCGGCCACCCGCTCCACCTTGCTCTCTCCAAAGATGGCGTGCTCTTTGCCGCAGTCGGGGCACTTGAAGTAGCTGTAGTTTTCCACGATGCCCAGGATGGGGATCTCCATCAGCTCGGCCATCTTGACGGCCTTGGTGACGATCATGCTGACCAGGTCCTGGGGAGAGGTGACCACGATGACGCCGTCGATGGGCAGGGACTGGAACACGGTCAGGGGCACGTCGCCGGTGCCGGGAGGCATATCCACGAACATGAAGTCCACGTTGCCCCAGACCACCTCGCTCCAGAACTGCTTGACCGTGCCGGCGATGACGGGCCCCCGCCACACCACCGGGTCGGTCTCGTTCTCAGTGAGGAAGTTGAGGCTCATGACCTCCACGCCCCCCCTGGAGACCACGGGCTCGATGCCCAGATCGCTGCCCACGGCGTGCTGATGGAGTCCAAAGGCGGTGGGGACGCTGGGGCCGGTGATGTCGGCGTCCAGCACGGCGGTCTTTTTGCCCCGCTGGGCCATGGCGGCGGCCAGGGTGCAGGTGACGGTGGACTTGCCCACGCCGCCCTTGCCGCTGACCACGGCGATGACCTTTTTGATGTCGGACAGGGGATTCATGGGCGCGCGGAAGTCCATGGGCGCCGTGCGCTCTCCGCAGGACTCGCCACAGGAGGAGCAATCATGGGTACACTCAGACATGTTAAAGTCTCCTTTTTTGATCGAAATTCGGGAAATTCAGGGAAAACGGGAGGCGGCCGCCGGCCGCCTGTCCGCGGTTCAGTAATGGTAGCTGCCGCCGCCGATGAACTCCCGCAGAAGGGAGTCGGCGGGGACCAGAGCGGGGTCGATGGGGGTAAAGTAGCGGAAGGCGTCCACCAGCTCGTGGAGCTCCTGGAAGCGCTCGTTGTCGGGGGCCACCTGGTCCAGGGCTTCCCGGAGGGGGGCGGCGTAGTTGGCGAAAACGGGCACCTCATAACGCAGGGAGGAGTCGATGATGACGTCGGCCCGGCCCTTGAAGGGGGAGATGTAGCGCTTCTCCCCCCGGCGCACATTGTACCACATGGACAGGGTCTCCACCAGATCGGTGCCCCGGAAATTGTAGTCCCGCACCGCCCGGCGGGAGATGCGCATCCACGTGCCCTTGAAGCGCAGATCCTCCCCCTCCCGGATATCGGACCGGGCGGAGATATAGAGAGTGGTGGCCTCCGGGTGCCGCCCGGCGATGTCGTCATTGAGGGCGTGAATGCCCTCGAAGATGGCGATCTCGTTTTTGTCCAGCTTCAGCAGGGTGCCCCGGCTGTCGTTGCGCATCTGCCGGGCAAACTCAAACTTGGGCACCACCACCCACTCCCCCCTGGAGAGCTTGGTGAAGGTGTCGTCCAGCAGGTCCATGTCCAGCAGCAGGGGGGATTCGTAGTCGATGTCCCCCTCGGGGGTGCGGGGCGCGGTGCTGCGGTTGAGAGTCTTGAAGTAGTTGTCCATGGAGATGGTGTGGGTGTTGATGCCCCGCCGCTCCAGCTCCTGCTCCAGCTTGAGGGCCGTGGTGGTCTTGCCCGAGCCGGAGGGGCCGGACAGCAGCACCACCGGGCTCTCCGCCATTCCCGCAATGATGCGGTCGGCGGCGTCCTCCAGCCGCTTTTGATAGTTGGCGTCGCACTCGGCGAGAAAGGCCTTGGGGTCGGCCTGGATCTTCTGGTTGATCTCGGTCAGTTGGTAGGCCATGTCAGGTTCTCCTTTGCCTGTAAAATGGGGTCCAGGGTCTCGATATATTCCTTGGGATACTTGGGGTTGGCCTGCCGCACCAGGCTCCCGGCCCGTGGGTCGATGAGCTTGGTCACCCCGCCGGAGCCCAGAGAGAGGATGGTATGCAGCTCCTCCATCATACAGATGTTGTAGAGGCTCTCCGCCCCCGGCCGGCACCAGCCCACGTTTTCAAACCCGCCGGACATATACTTCTGCCGGTAGAGGTAGTAGGGGGCGTAGCCCGCCGCGCGCAGGGCGCCCCACGCATAGTCCAGCATGGCGGACACCTGCTCCGGCGCGGGGAGGGCGCCGTTTTTCTCCAGGGTGAGGCGCGAGCCCTTCTTGAGAGCCAGGGTGTGGACGGTGACATTTTCCGGCCCCAGGGAGAGCACCTGGTCCAGAGAGGCGCGGAAGCCCTCGGGGGTGTCGGCGGGGAGCCCGGCGATCAGGTCCATGTTGGCGTAGGGGAACCCAGCCCGCCGCACCAGGTCCCAGGCCCGGAGGATGTCGGCGGCGCTGTGGGCCCGGCCGATGGCGGCCAGGACCCGGTCGTCCATGGACTGGGGATTCACCGACACCCGGGTGCAGCCCCGCTCGCGCAGGACGGAGAGCTTTTCCGCCGTGATGGTGTCGGGCCGCCCGGCCTCCACCGTGTACTCGGCGCAGGCGCTCAGGTCAAAGGCCCCCTCCAGCGCCCCCATGAGCCGGTCCAGCAGGGCGGGGCTCAGGGTGGTGGGGGTGCCGCCGCCGATGTAGACCGACTTGATCCGCCTGCCGCCCCGCCGGACGGCCGCCCCGGCGGCGGCGATTTCCCGGCACAGGGCGTCCACATAGGGCTCCATGAGCGAGAAGGTGCGCCCCACGCCGGCGGAGACAAAGGAGCAGTAGGCGCACCGGGTGGGGCAGAAGGGGATGCCCACATAGAGGGAGACGTCCTCCGGCGCCAGCGTGCGCTTGGCGGCCAGGGTGGCCTGGGCGCAGTCCAGAGCCAGCGCCCGCCGGGGGGCGGAGACCCGGTACAGGTCCCGCAGCAGGCGGTCGGCCTGCCGGCGGGTGGCGCCCTGCTCCAGCGCGCGGGTGGGCAGCTTGACCGGCCGCACGCCGGTGAGCCCGCCCCAGGGCGGCTCCCGGCCCAGGGCCTGGACCCCCGCCCGGTAGAAGGCGTTCTTCACCACCCGCTGGAGCACCCGGTCCCGCTCCACTCGCCCGGCGTCCGGGGCGGGCACTGGGGCCCGGGCGGCGGCGGTCCAGCGGCGCCCATCCCGGGTCAGAACGGCCCGGGCGGTGGCCCACCGCGCCCCCAGGGACAGAGAGAGGGTCAGGCTGTCCTCCCCCTCCCCGGCGGGCCGGTCCGGGTAGGAGGGGCGCTCGCCGGGAAACAGGGTCAACAGCATCTGCTCGGTGGCGTATTTGTAGTCGTGTCCCTTCAAATAGAGCTTCATCGCGTCAGCCGTGCAGGGCTTCCTGCATGTAGTAATTGGTTTTCCGCTCCCGCTCCAGCGTGGACAGGCCCATGTGGCCGGGGCAGACATGGTAGTCGCCGGGCAGCTCGCCCAGCCGCTTGAGGGAGGCCATGATCGCCTCGTAGCTGCCGCCCCGCAGATCGGTGCGGCCCATGGAGCCCTGGAACAGGGTGTCGCCGGTGAAGAGCACGTCGCCCACCTTCAGGGTGACGGAGCCCTTGGAGTGGCCGGGGGTGTGGAGCACGTCGATGGTCAGGCCTCCCAGCTCCACCTGGTCCCCCTCGCCGTAAGAGCGGCGCACGCTCTCGTCGATGGGGGGGAACAGACCCCTGGAGACCCCCTCCACGTCCCCCATGTGGACGTAGACGGGGGTGTGGGGGTAGAATTCCTCCAGCCCCTCGATGCCGCCGGTGTGGTCATAGTGGGCGTGGGTCAGCAGAATGAGCTTGAGCGCGCACCCGGAGTCCTCGATCATCTTCCGGATGGCGGGAGCGTCCCCGCCGGGGTCCACCACGGCGCAGACCTTGGCGCTCTCGTCGCCCAGCAGGTAGCAGTTGGTGCCAATCTCGCCCACGGGCATGGTTTTTACGATCATATCCTTCACCTCAAATTGTTTCTGGTTGTTCACATCAGATCCGTATCCAGCAGAATGGTCACCGGTCCGTCGTTGACGGAGCAGACCTGCATGTCGGCGCCGAAGCGGCCGTGCTGTGGGGGAAAGCCCAGCCGGGCGCACTCGGACAGAAAAGCCTCGTACAGGGGGATGGCCACGTCGGGCTTGGCGGCCCCGGTAAAGCCGGGCCGGCGGGACTTGGTGTCGGCGTACAGGGTGAACTGGCTGACCACCAGCAGCCCGCCCCCCACCGCGGCCAGGTTCCGGTTCATCTTTTCGTTCTCGTCCTCAAAGACCCGCAGGCCGGTGACCTTGTCGGCCAGCCTGGCGGCCTGGGCCTCGGTGTCGTTGGGACCCACCCCCAGCAGCACCAGGAAGCCGCGACCGATCTGGCCGCAGACCTCCCCGCCGATGGTCACCGAGGCGGAGGTCACGCGGGTAACAACAGCTTTCATGTTAACGACTCGCTTTCTGTCTATCGGTATTCCCTGGGCAGGCCCCTGGCATACAGGGGGTCCAGCTCAAAAACGGCGGCGTCGCCGGGGCCGCACTTCATTTCGGTTACGTCCACCAGGGTCTCTATGGCGCCGATGGGGCCGATGACCCGGGCCTTCTGCCCCCCGATCTGCACCGTCTGCTTCCGGGCGCGCATCCACCAGCGCAGCAGGGCGAACAGCCCGCTCTCCCGTGGGCGCTGGGCCCCGAAGCCGTTCTGGTAGCCCACGGGCAGCACCGCCACCCGGGTGGGCTTTTTCAGGGTGATGAGGGAGCTGGAGCCCACGGTGTGCCCCTTGGGCAGCCACCGGATTTCCTCCAGGGTGGCCTCGCCGTGCCCCACGGTCTGGAGCCCGTCTCCCCGGGTGCGGCGGCACCGGCCCAGGAAGGCGGAGCCCACCCGCACCGCGTCCAGCTTGGCGAACTCGTAATGCATCAGCGCGTCCGACCCCGCGGCGTGGACCACGCCGGTCTCAAAGCCGGCGTCTACGATGCACTGCACCACCCGCTGAAACTCCTCCAGTTGGGCGGAGGCGTCCCGCTCCCCACGGCTGGAGGCGTGCATCTGGGTGTAGACGCCGGACAGGGCCACGTTGGGCAGGTAGCGGTACATGGAGAGAATCTTCTCCGGCTCGCCGGCCAGAAAGCCGCCGTAGCCCAGGCCGGTGTCCACCTGGATATGGGCCTCCACCACGGTGGAGCGGGCCTCGGCCAGACCGTTGAGGGCCACGCCGGTGTCATAGGAGCCGATGGTGCACACCACGTTCAGGTCGATGAGCTGCTCCAGCTCGTCCCGGTCCGTGGTGGAGCGGAGCATGAGAAGCTCCTCCTCCACAAAGCCCGCCTTGCGCAGGGCGGCGGCGTCCGCCGGCTCGGAGACGGCGAAGCGGCCGATGCCCTCGGCCCGGAGCAGCCCGGCCATCTCCACCAGACCGGCCCCGTGGGCGTCCCCGGTCAGGACGGCGTAGATGGCGGCGGAGCCCGCCTTCTCCTTGATGACGGCGGCGTTGCGGCGCACCAAATCTCTCTCGATCACAAGGGCTTTCACGGGGGCGCGTCCCTCCTTTTCTGCACGAAATATGGATTGTATCATTATACCACCCGCCGGCGGGCAACGTCAATGAAAGCCGAGCCTGCCGGGGTGAAAAAAGCCGCTCCCGCCGGCGATTGCCAATTGCAAAACGGGTGGGAACGTGCTATGCTGATGGTGGTATCTTTCGAAAACTCGATTGCATCCAAACGAAAATTTTAGGAGGTAAGAACATGTCGAAAAAGGTATTGCTGCTGTGCGGAGATTTTACCGAGGATTATGAGACCATGGTGCCCTTCCAGGCTCTGAGCATGCTCGGCTACCAGGTGGACGCCGTCTGCCCGGACAAGAAGGCCGGCGACACCGTGGCCACCGCCGTCCATGATTTTCTGGGCGAGCAGACCTACACCGAGCTGCGGGGCCACAATTTTGCCCTCACCGCCGATTTCGACGGCGTAAAGACCGAGGATTACGCCGGCCTCTTCATCACCGGCGGCCGGGCCCCCGAGTACATCCGCCTCAACGCCCGGGTCATCGAGATCGTCCAGGCGTTCTTTGCCGCCGGCAAGCCGGTGGCCGCCATCTGCCACGGCCCCCAGGTGCTCACCGCCGCCGGGGTGCTGAAGGGCTACAGGGCCACCTGCTACCCCGCCGTGGGCCCCGATATCACCGTGGCCGGCGGCGAGTATGTGGAGGTGCCAGTGGACCAGGCCGTGGTGGACCGCAATCTGGTCACCTCCCCCGCCTGGCCGGGCAATACCGCCATCTGCCGGGAGTTCGCCAAGCTGATGGGCGCCAAGTTCGAGGTCTGATCGTTCCAGCCGTACCGGGCGGGGCGGGCGCAAAAGCGTCCGCCCCGCCCTTGTGTTTTTTCGGCAGAAATGATACAATACTCTGAAACACTATTTCCCAATGGAGGCGCCGCTTTGAAGCAAGCTACGACACGGATTTCCCCCGAGGATATCGCCCGGCAGAAGGACTTCTGCGCCCAGGTGGCGGCCATGAACGCCCCCCTGCCCACGCCCCCCCTGGCCTTTGTGGACACCTACGGCTGTCAGCAGAACGAGGCCGACTCCGAGCGCATCCGGGGCTACCTGGCCGAGATGGGCTACGGCTTTACCGACGATGAGCGCACCGCCGCCGTGGTGGTCATCAACACCTGCGCCGTGCGGGAGCACGCCGAGCAGCGGGTGCTGGGCAACGTGGGGGCCCTGACCCATACCAAGCGCCGCAACCCCAACCAGATCATCTGCCTGTGCGGCTGCATGATGCAGGAGCCCCACAATGTGGAGAAGGTGCGCCGGTCCTTCCGCCATGTGGACCTGGTGTTCGGGCCCCACGCCCTGTGGCGGTTCCCGGAGCTTTTGTGGCGCATCCAGACGAGACGGGGCCGCATTTTCGACACCCCGGACGAGGCGGGCTCCATTGCAGAGGGGATGCCCGTCCGGCGGCAGGGGAGCATCAGGGCCTGGGTTTCCATCATGTACGGGTGCAACAACTTCTGCTCCTATTGCATCGTGCCCTACGTCCGGGGCCGGGAGCGCTCCCGAGACCCGGAGGACATCCTCTCCGAGGTGCGGGAGCTGGCGGCAGCGGGATATAAGGACATCACCCTGCTGGGCCAGAACGTCAACTCCTACGGCCGGGACCTGGACGCCGATGTGGACTTCGCCTGGCTCCTGGAGCAGGTCAACGCCGTCCCCGGCGACTTTTTGATCCGCTTTATGACCAGCCACCCCAAGGACGCCTCGGAGCGGCTGTTCGACGCCATGGCCCGGTGTGAGAAGGTGGCCCCCCACCTCCACCTGCCCTTCCAGGCGGGCAACGACCGGGTGCTGGCCGCCATGAACCGGGGCTACACCCGGGAACACTACCTGGGGCTCGTCCGGTCCCTGCGCCAGCGCATCCCCGACATTGTGCTCACCTCCGACATCATCGTGGGCTTCCCCGGCGAGACCACCGCGGAGTTCGAGGACACGCTGACCGTGCTGCGGGAGGTGGAGTTCGACGCCCTGTTCACCTTCCTTTACTCCCCCCGGGAGGGCACCCCGGCCGCCAGGCTGCCCGACCCCCTGAGCAAGGAGGAGAAGGCCGCCAACTTCCAGCGGCTGGTGGACCTCCAGAACGAGATCTCCGCCAAGAAGCAGCAGGGCTACGTTGGAAGGACCCTGCGCTGCCTGGTGGACGAGCCCTCCGACGACCCCCGCCACAATCTGAACGCCCGCACCGCCGGGGGCCGGCTGGTCCACCTCACGGGGGACCCCGCCCTGCTGGGGCAGTTCGTGGACCTGAAGATCACCGGCGCCTCCACCTGGACCCTCTTTGGGGAGCCGGCGGAGTAAATTCGCCCCATAGACAGAGAAAAGGAGCCAACCGCTATGCCCGCTGACACCACCCCCATGATGAAGCAATACCTGCAAATGAAGGCGGAGCACCCGGACTGCATCCTGATGTTCCGCCTGGGGGATTTTTACGAGATGTTCCTGGAGGACGCCAAGCTGGCCTCCCGGGAGCTGGACCTGACCCTGACCACCCGGGACCGGAACAAGCCGGAGGGGGAGCGCACCCCCATGTGCGGGGTGCCCTACCACTCGGTGGAGTCCTATATCGCCCGGCTCATTTCCAAGGGCTATAAGGTGGCCATCTGCGAGCAGATGGAGGACCCGGCCCTGGCCAAGGGCCTGGTGGACCGGGACATCATCCGCATCGTCACCCCCGGCACGGTCATCGAGTCCTCCATGCTGGAGGAGGGGCGCAACAACTTCCTCTGCTCCATCTGCCTTCAGGAGCCGGCCGTGGGGGTGTGCTTCTGCGACATCTCCACCGGCGAGGTGTCGGCCACCGCCTTTGCGGGCAAAGACGCCATGGAGCACCTGTGGAACGAGCTGGGCCGCTACGCCCCCAGAGAGGCCGTCCTCTCCCCCGCCGCGGCGGAGGACCCGGAGCTGCGGGCCTTCCTGCGGGACCGGCTGGACTGCCGGTGCGAGCCGGGGGCGGAGGACCGCTTCGAGCGCTCCGCCGCCTGGGCGCTGTGCCGGAAGCAGTTCCGGACCGGGCTGGAGGGCCTGCCGGAGCAGGGAGAGGCCGCCGTCCGGGCGGCCGGAGCCCTGCTGGACTACCTCTACACCACCCAAAAGACCGACCTGAGCCACCTGACCGCCTTTCAGTATTACACCTCCGGCCAGTACATGGAGCTGGACCTGACCGCCCGGCGCAACCTGGAGCTCACCGAGACCATGCGCGCCAAGGAGAAGAAGGGCTCGCTGCTGTGGGTGCTGGACAAGACCAAGACCGCCATGGGCGGGCGGCTGATCCGCTCCTGGATGGAGCGGCCTCTCCTGTCCCCGGTACCGATCAACAAGCGCCTGGAGGCGGTGGCCGACCTGACCGGGAGCGCCATCGCCCGGGACGAAATCGCCGCCTGCCTGCGGGAGGTCACCGACCTGGAGCGGCTCATCTCCCGGGTGGTGTACGGCACCGCCGGCGCCCGGGACCTGGTGGCCCTGGCGGGCGGCCTGGGCCGCCTGCCCCGGCTGCGGGAGCTGCTCTCGCCCTTCCGGTCCTCCCTGCTGTGCGGGCTGCGCCAGGCCATCGACGACCTGGCCGACCTCAGAGAGCTCATCGGCCGGGCCCTGGTGGAGGAGCCCCCCTTCTCCGTCCGGGAGGGCGGCTTCATCAAGGCGGGGTACGATCAGGACGTGGACTATCTGCGGGACGTGATGACCAACGGCAAGTCCATGGTGGCGGCCATCGAGGCCAGCGAGCGGGACAAGACCGGCATCAAAAGTCTGAAGGTGGGCTACAACAAGGTCTTCGGCTACTACATCGAGGTCTCCCGGGCCAATTACGACCTGGTGCCCGACACCTACATCCGCAAGCAGACCCTGGTGAACTGCGAGCGGTTCATCACACAGGAACTCAAGGATATGGAGCACACCATCCTGTCCGCCCAGGACAAGATCGTGGCCCTGGAATACGAGCTGTTCTGCGCCCTGCGGGAGCAGACCGCGGCCCGGGTGGGGGAGATCCAGGCCACCGCCGCCGCCGTGGCCCAGGTGGATGTGCTCACCTCCTTCGCTGCCGTGGCCGCGGCGGGGGGCTACTGCATGCCTACGGTGGACCTCAGCGACAAGCTGGATATCGTGGAGGGCCGCCATCCGGTGGTGGAAAAGGTGCTTAAGAACGCCCTGTTCGTCCCCAACGACGTACATATGGACAGCGGGGAGAATCTGGTGGCCGTCATCACCGGACCCAACATGGCGGGCAAGTCCACCTACATGCGGCAGACCGCCCTCATCGTCCTCATGGCCCAAATGGGCTCCTTCGTGCCGGCCAAAAGCGCCCACATCGGTATCGTGGACCGGGTGTTCACCCGGGTGGGGGCCTCCGACGACCTAGCCGCCGGGCAGTCTACCTTTATGGTGGAGATGACCGAGGTGGCCGAGCTTTTGAAGAACGCCACGGCCAAGAGCCTGCTGATCCTGGACGAGATCGGCCGGGGCACCAGCACCTACGACGGCATGTCCATCGCCCGGGCGGTGGTGGAGTACTGCGCCGACAAGCGCCGCCTGGGGTGCAAGACCCTGTTCGCCACCCACTACCACGAGCTCACCTGCCTGGAGGGCCAGATCCCAGGGGTGAAGAACTATAACATCGCCGCCAAGAAACGCAAGGACGACATCATTTTCCTGCGGAAGATCGTCCGGGGCCCCGCCGACCAGAGCTACGGCATCGAGGTGGCGGGCTTGGCGGGGGTGCCCGGACGGGTCATCGAGCGGGCCAGGGACATTCTGGCTGAGCTGGAGGCCCAGGGGGCCCCGGCTCCGGCGGCCGCCCCCGCCCGGGCCGACGACCAGATCTCCCTGACGGACCTGGGGGCCAACGAGGTGGCCGAGCGGCTGCGCCGGGTGGACGTGAACACCCTGACCCCCATCGAGGCGATGAACCTGCTGTACGAGCTGAAACAGAAGCTGTAACCAAACGACCCAGCCAAAGGAGGAATTTCCATGACCAGCCGGCACCGGCACTGGCGGCCCCAGCTCACCCGATCCGAGTTTTACCGGGGCTGGGTGTTCTTCGCCCTGTATATCCTGGTGTTCCCCCGGCTGATGGGCGCGCTGCAAAAGGCGCTGGGAGAGCACTGGCAGCTTCTCCCCGCCGAATACGGCCTGATTTACTACCTGCTGGCGGTGACCCTGGTGGTGCTGGTGTTCTGGAGCTTTCTGTATCACGGGGTCCACATCCTGCTGGACTGGCTGCCGGAGAACCTCTTCGCCTTTGCCACCGGTCTGGCGGGGGCGGGGGTGTTCCACTTCCTGGCCTCCCGCATTCCCCTGCCGGTGGAGGACCCCTTCTACCCGCTCTACGCCGAGCAGTTCGCCTACTTCCCCGGCGCCACCGTCCTGATCCTGGTGGTCCTCACCCCCATCGTGGAGGAGGTGCTGTTCCGGGGTCTGATGTTCGGCTCCCTGCGCAAGTACAGCCGGAGCCTGGGCTATGTGGTGAGCATCCTGGTCTACGCCTTCTATGCAGCCCAGCAGTACGCCTTCACCCCGGGAAACGTGGATCTGCGCTACCTGCTGCTGATGGTCCGCTACCTGCCCATGGCGGCGGCCCTGACCTGGAGCTACGACAACGGCGGCTCGGTGTGGACGCCCATCTTTTTGCGTATGGCGCTCAATGGATTCCAGCTCTTCGCGGCTGTGAACGGATTTGCGAGGTGAACGATGCCCCATATTCAAGTGCTCGACTCCCATGTGGCCGATCTGATCGCCGCCGGAGAGGTGGTGGAGCGGCCGGCCTCGGTGGTCAAGGAGCTGATGGAAAACGCCATCGACGCCGGGTGCACCACCCTTACCGTGGAGATTGCCCACGGCGGCATGAGCTATATCCGGGTCACGGACGACGGCTGCGGCATCCCCGCCGGGGAGCTGGAGACCGCCTTCCTGCGCCACGCCACCAGCAAGATCCGCAGTGAATACGATCTGGAGGCCATCGGCACCCTGGGGTTCCGGGGGGAGGCTCTGGCGGCCATCGCCGCCGTGTCCCGGGTGGAGGTGGTCACCCGCACCGCCGCATGCGACTTCGGCGCCGCCCTCACCCTGGAGGGCGGGACGGTGCGCAGCCGGGAGGAGGCCGGCGGCCCGGTGGGCACCACCATGATCGTCCGGGACCTGTTTTTCAACACCCCCGCCCGGCTGAAATACATGAAAAAAGACGCCGCCGAAGGGGCGGCGGTGTTTGCCGCCGTCCAGCGGGAGGCCCTGGCCCGGCCCGAGGTGGCGGTAAAGTTCATCCGCGACGGGCGGCAGGAGCTGCTCACGCCCGGCGACGGGGCGCTGAAGTCGGCGGTCTACGCCGTGCTGGGCCGGGATCTGGCCCTGGGGCTCCTGCCCGTCCGGGGCAGCGGCGAGGAGGGCGTGCGCGTGGAGGGCTTCGTCTCCCTGCCCGCCTGCTGCCGGGCCTCCCGCAACTACCAGTTCTTCTTCGTCAACGGCCGCTTTGTCAAGTCCCGCACCATGATGGCGGCCCTGGAGCAGGCCTATGCCAACCAGAAGATGGTGGGCAAATTCCCCGGCTGCGTCCTCCACATCACCACCCGGCCCAACGCCGTGGACGTGAACGTCCACCCGGCCAAGACCGAGGTGAAATTCGTCTCGGACAAGCGGGTGTTCGACGGGGTGTACCACACCGTGCTGGGGGGGCTCGACGCCAGCACCCAGCGGCCGGCAGCGGTGATAACCGCGGTCAAAACGCCCGCCGTGGCGCCCCACGACACCGTCACCCCCAACCAGACCCGGCTGGAGCCGGTTCCCCCCGCCCGGACGCAGGAGCTCCCCCCCGCTCCGGCTCCCGCATCCCGGGCGGAGCCCCGCCCGGAACTGCCTGCCCAGCCGGTGGTGCGGCCCAGTTCCCGCATCCCCGTCCGCACCAATTACCTGCGCTCGGCCCTGCTGGACCGCTCGGGCAGCCTGCCCCTAAGCGACTTTGCAAAGCCCCGGGCCGCCGCGCCGGCTCCCGCGCCCGAGGCCAAGCCGGTCCCGCCCCCGCCGGTCTCTGCGCCCCCGGCGCCTGACCCGACGCCCGCCCCCGAGGCCGAGCCCTGGGCCGTCCGGGGGGAGCTGTTCCACACCTATATTCTGGTGGAGCAGGGGGAGCGGGCCTATTTCATTGACAAGCACGCCGCCCACGAGCGGATGAACTTTGACCGGCTCAAGGCCGGCGGGTATACCCCCATGGTCCAGCGGCTGCTGGCCCCGGTGGTGTTTACCCCGGCCCCGGAGGAGGGGGCGGCGCTGCTCCAGAACCGGGAGCTGCTGGGCCGCTTCGGCTTTGAGGCGGAGGACTTTGGCGGCGGGGCCGTTATTGTGCGCCAGGCCCCCGACTATGTGGATGCCGGGGACGTGGAGGCCACTCTGATCGAGCTGGCCGCCGGGCTGCTGAAGGAGGACCGGGCCGACCCGGAGGGAGCCCGGGACCATCTGATGGCCACCATGGCCTGCAAGGCGGCCATCAAGGGGGGGCAGAAGAACGGCCCCGCCGAGCTCCAGCGGGTGGCTGAGGCCGTCATGAGCGGGCAGGTGAAATACTGCCCGCACGGGCGGCCGGTGGCCATCGAATGGACCCGGGGACAGTTGGAGAAGCTATTCAGGCGAGCATAGCCAGCAGCAGGCGCAGCGAGGCCCCAAAGCCCTGCCGGAAGGCTTCGCGGAGCCCCTCGTCCATTGTCTCGTCGAAGAGGGCCCACAGGTTGTCGGCCAGATCCGGGCCGGCGGCGGAGGCCAGGTCGGCGTGGATCGTCCGGCGGAGCCGCTGGAGGGAGTCGGAGGCTTGGATCTCCGGCATCTCATTCCAAAGAGCTTCCAGAAGAGGGTCCATGTTGCACCTCCCGTATCGTTTTTACCTATAAGTAGAGTATATTCTACTGAGAGGTAAATGTCAAGGAGGTACTATGGAATATCTGCAGATTTTTTCCCAGCGGGTCTATGAACTCCGAAAAAAGCGGGGATTAAGTCAGAAGGAGTTGGGGGAGGCCGTGGGCCTGTCGCATAAGGCGATTAGTACCATTGAAAGCGGGGCCCGGTCCACCACCATAGAAAAACTGATCGCCCTTGCAGACTTTTTTGGTGTTACAATGGATTATCTGATTGGAAGGGAACCGCCCTCCGGGGGGCCATCCTGTCCCATTCCAACCGACAGGCGGTGATCGTGTGCCGAATAAAATAGTCGTGGTCTGCGGCCCCACGGCCTCGGGCAAAACGGCCCTGGGCGTGGAGCTGGCCCTTCTCGCCGGGGGCGAGGTGGTCTCCGCCGACTCCATGCAGATCTACCGCGGCATGGACATCGGCACCGCCAAGCCCACCCCGGCGGAGATGCGGGGGGTCCCCCACCACATGCTGGACGTGGCGGACCCGGCCGAGGACTACTCCGTGGCCCGGTATGTAGCCGACGCCTCCGCCTGTGTGGAGGACATCCTGGCCCGGGGCAGGCTGCCCATCCTGGTAGGGGGCACGGGGCTGTATATCGACCACCTGGTCGCCGGACGGGAGTTTGCCCCCTTCTCCGGCCGCTGGCGGGAAAAGCTCCAGGCCCGGGCGGCGGCCCAGGGCGTCGCACCCCTCTATGACGAGCTCCGGCGGGTGGACCCCCAGCGGGCGGAAAAGCTCCACCCCAACGACGAGCGGCGCATCCTCCGGGCCCTGGAGGTCTGGTACGAGACCGGCGAGACCATCACCGCCCACGATCTCCGCACCGCCGCCCTGCCCCCCCGGTATGCGGCGGTGCGCATCGGGCTGAGCTTTGCCCGGCGCGCCGATCTGTGGGAGCGCATCGACCGGCGGGTGGACCAGATGGCGGCGGACGGTCTGACGGAAGAGGTGCGGGGGCTTCTGGCCTCCGGCGTGCCCCGGAGCTGCACCGCCATGCAGGCCATCGGCTATAAGGAGCTGGCCGCCGCCCTGGACGCAGGGGCTCCGGTGGACGGGGCCCTGGAGGAGATCAAGCTGCGCTCCCGGCAGTACGCCAAGCGCCAGCTCACCTGGTTCCGCCGGAACCCGGCGGTGAAGTGGCTTCTCTGGGAAAAAACGCCCGATCTTTCGCGGGCACGACGGGATGCGACAGCATATTTGGAAGAAAATGGATTACTATAAGTACACTTTACGGGGCCTGCGCCCCATAGAAAGAGGAGTGTACTTATGATGCAGAGACAGACAAGCCTACAGGATACCTTTTTGACCCGGGCCCGGAGGGCCAAAAGTCCGGTAACCGTTTTTCTGATGAACGGCTACCAGCTCCGGGGGATCATCACCGGGTTCGATTCCTTTGCCGTAGTCCTGGTGTCGGACGGCAAGCAGCAATTTATCTACAAGCACGCCATCTCCACCATCGCGCCCCTACAGCCTGTGCCGCTGGAGGGCGAGGAGGAGGGCTGACGGGAAACGAGGCGTGGCATGAAGCAGCCCACAATCATTACAAAAGTCGTCATGCTGGTGATCTTTCTGGCAGGTGTGGTCTACCTGGTGGGGGCCGCCTGGCAGATTTTCACCGACCCCTTTTCCACCATCATGACCTACGAGTATACGGTGGACGACGCCGCGGAGGCCACGGGCTGGCTGGTGCGCACCGAGCAGGTGATCCCCGGCCAGGGCTCCATTGTGGATGTGCTTCCCGACCAGGGGGAGAAGGTGGGGGCGGGCCAGACGGTGGCGGTGGTCTACCGGGACGAGAACGCCCTGGACCGCAGCCGCCAGCGCCGGGCCCTGGAGCTGAAGCTGCAGCAGCTCAACTACACCCTGCTGCGGGGGGAGGCCTCCTGGGACAACCAGCGGCTGGACCAGTCCATCACCGACGCCATGGCCCGCCTGCGCGCCTCGGCGGCGGCGGGGGACCTGACCGGCCTGGAGGAGCAGGCCCTGACGCTGAAGAGCCTGGTGCTCCAGCGGGAGGCCACCTATGACGGGGCGGCCTCCATTGACGCCCAGATTCAGGCCGTCCAGGCCCAGATCAACGCGTTGGACCAGGCCTCCGGCGCCGATACCACCGCGGTGAGGGCGCCGGTGGCGGGTACCTTCTCCGCCCTGGCCGACGGCTACGAGTCGGTGCTCACCCCCGCCGCGCTGAACAACCTGACCCCCCTGTCCCTGGAGACGCTCACCGCCCAGCCGGTCGCCGCGCCGGAGGGGGCGGTGGGCAAGCTCATCACGAAGGCCACCTGGTATTTCGCCGTCACCGTGCCGGAGGAGGTGGCCGCGCGGCTGGTGGAGGGCTGGTCGGTGCGCATCCGGTTTTCCCGGGACTGGTCGGGAGAGGTCGCCATGAAGACCGAGTCCATCAGCGCTCCCCAGGACGGGCGGACGGCGGTGGTCTTTTCCTCCGACCGGCATCTGGCCGACACCTCCCTGCTCCGCCGCCAGACGGTGGATCTCATCTTTGACAGCACCACCGGCATCCGGGTGCCCAAAAAGGCCATCCGCACCATCGACGTGACCCGGACCGACCCGGACACCGGCGAAAAGGTCCCCACCGGGGAGAAGCAGGTGGGGCTGTATGTGCTGACCGGCGTCCAGGCGGAGTGGCGGCCGGTGGAGATCCTGGCGGACGACGGGGACTACTGCCTGGTGCAGAGCGTCCTGTCGGACAACCCCACCGCCACCGAACAGAAAAAGATGCTGCGGGCGGGGGACGAGGTGATTGTGGCCGCCGAGGATCTGTTTGACGGAAAAGTGGTGCGATAGCGTCGTCGCAAAGTCCGCTATGCTCCATTTCCGCCTAACGGCGAAAGCTGTGCCAGCTCCCTTGCTCCTCCTTTCCCCGGCGAACCCGCTTCGCTGGGCTTCGTCGGGGAGTGCCGGGCGGTGGGGGGTGAGCGCTTTTTATCAGTCCAGGCATGGAGGTGCTTACATATGTCGCTGTTGGAAAACATCGCAAAGGTAAAGAAGAACATTGCCGCCGCCGCCCGGTCGGCGGGCCGGGGCCCGGATGAGGTCACGCTGGTGGCCGCCACCAAGGTCCAGAGCTCGGACACCATCCGGGCGGCCATCGCCGCCGGGATCACCGTCTGCGGGGAGAACCGGGTCCAGGAGCTCACCGCCCATCTGGCCGACTACGCCTACGATGGGGCCCGGGTCCACTTCATCGGTCACCTCCAGACCAACAAGGTCAAGTATGTGGTGGGCCGGGTGGATCTGATCGAGTCGGTGGACTCCCCCCGCCTGCTGGAGGCCATCGACCGGCAGGCGGCCAAGCTGGGCATCGTGCAGGACATCCTGCTGGAGGTGAACATCGCCGGCGAGGAGAGTAAGGGCGGCTGTCCGGCGTCAGAGCTGCCCACTCTGGCCCGCCTGGCCCGGTCGGCGGGGCACGTGCGGCTGCGGGGATTGATGTGTATTCCGCCCGTTGCCGCCGCTCCGGGGGATAATTGTATGTTTTTCCGCAAAACCCGGCAGCTTTTTGTTGACATAAGAATGGAAATGGGCGATAATGATTCTGATATCGACTGTCTCTCCATGGGGATGAGCGGCGACTACGAGGACGCGGTTCGCGAAGGGGCCACTCTGGTGCGGGTGGGCACGGCCCTGTTCGGGCCCCGGCCGCCTGTGCACGCCGGAACGGTCTGACCGGCCGGGAGACGGAAAGGAAGTACATCTATGGGATTCATTGATGAATTGAAGCGTCTGGCCCGCCCCTATGAGGACGAGGAAGAGGACGAAGAGGCATTTGACGACTTTGAGCCCGTCTCCCGGGTGGAGCGCAAGGAGAAGCCCCGGGAGGCCACCGGCGCGCTGTACGCCGTGGACCCGGAGCCCCGCCGCAGCAATAAGGTGGTCAACATCCACACCACCACCCAGCTCCAGGTGGTGCTGGTGAAGCCCGACCGCTTCGAGAACGCCGCCGAGATCGCCGACCACCTGCGGGAGAAGCGCACGGTGGTGCTTAACCTGGAGTCCACCAACAAGGACATCGCCCGCCGCCTGCTGGATTTCCTGTCCGGCGTGGCTTACGCCAACGAGGGCAAGATCAAGAAGGTGGCCATCTCCACCTATATCATCACGCCCTACAACGTGGATATTTTAGGAGATCTGATCGACGAGCTGGAAAACAACGGGCTGTACTTCTAGGGCCGGGCGCACAGAACCGGTCCGTACAGAGAGAATGCCGCGGGCGGAGACGGCTCCGCCCTCTTGGGCTGAGAAACGGGGGAATGGCGTATGATGACTCCGCAGGAGGTCTCCCAGCACGCCTTTGCCAAGGCGTCCTTCGGGGGCTACAACATGGCGATGGTGGATGAGTTCTTGGATGTGCTCACCGAGGACTACTCCGCCCTTTACAAGGAAAACGCGGTCCTGAAGAGCAAGATGAAGGTGCTGGTGGAAAAGGTGGAGGAATACCGCTCCACCGAGGACGCCATGCGTAAGGCTCTGCTCACCGCCCAGCGGATGGCCGACGAGATGGTTCAGGACGCGCAGCGCAAGCAGGCCGAGCTGCTGGCCCAGGCCGAGGCCGAGGCCCGGAAGAAGGTAGAGGCCCTGCGGCAGGAGGTGGAGAGCGAACAGCTCCGCCTGACCGCCGCCCAGAGCTCCACCGCCGCCTATGTGGGCAAGCTGAAGGAGCTCTACCAGCACGAGATGGAGTACCTGGGCGGTCTGTCCCAGCTCTCCGCCCCCGCTCCGGCCGCCGATCCGGTGGACGCCGCCGTCAGCGACATCGACGCCTCCATCCACAAGCTGATGGAGGAGAAGCCGGCGGAGGACCTGGAGGACACCAAGGAGCTGGAGCCCGTTACCACGCACGCCGGCGGCGAGAGCGGCGGGCTGTACGGGGATCTGACCGGCTATTCCGCCGCCCAGGCGGAGGCCGAGATGCCCGGCGAGAAGTCCGGCGCGCCGGAGGAGCCCGCCGCCCAGCGGGAGGAGGCCCCCGCCCGTCATCTCGACTTTAAGGGCCTGGAGCACCACTTCGGCAAGGACTACGAGATCAAGTGAGAAGGATTGGGCCTTGACAAAGGGCCTGGAAACGGATAAAATGCTTTGGCAATAGGTAAAACGCGTGGAAGAGGACGAGTAGCGCCCCCGGACCGCTCAGAGAGCCGCCGTTTTGGTGCGAGGCGGACGGGAAAGGGACGCGAAGGATCACCTCAGAGCGGCCCGGCTGAACTGAGTAAGCCGGGACGGGCGGCGGCCGTTATCCGTCTTTGAGCGGCCGCGGCATCCCCGCGGCAAGAAGAGTGGTACCGCAGAGGTTTCAGCGCCTTTGTCTCTTAGGGAGACAAAGGCGCTTTTTATCTTCCAGACAGGCAAAATGATTGATGATATAGAAGGAGAAACGCACCCATGGACTACAACCAGACCATCCATCTGCCCCAGACCGACTTCCCCATGCGGGCGGGTCTGCCCAAGCGGGAGCCCGAGATGCTCCAGGCCATGTACGACAAGGACCTCTACCACAAGATGGTGGGCCGCAACGACGGCAAGCCCCTCTTCGTCCTCCACGACGGCCCCCCCTATGCCAACGGCAGCATCCACATCGGCACGGCCCTGAACAAGATCCTCAAGGACATCATTGTCAAAGAGAAGAACATGACGGGCTACTGTTCCCCCTACGTGCCCGGCTGGGACACCCACGGCCTGCCCATCGAGTCCGCCATCCTGAAGGACAAGAAGGTGAAGCGGGACGAGCTGACCACCAGCGAGTTCCGGGAAAAGTGCAAGGAGTACGCCCTGAGCTTCGTGGACAAGCAGCGGGAGCAGTTCAAGCGCCTGGGCGTGCTGGGCGAGTGGGACGACCCCTACCTGACCCTGAAGCCCGCCTTTGAGGCCAAGCAGGTGGAGATCTTTGGCAAGATGGCGGAAAAGGGCTTTATCTATAAGGGCATGAAGCCGGTGTACTGGTGCCCCCATGACCAGACCGCCCTGGCCGAGGCCGAGATTGAATACCAGGACGACCCCTGCACCACCCTGTTCGTCAAGTTCCCCGTCCGGGACGACCAGGGCAAGCTGGGCCGGTACGCCGACCTGAGCAAGACCTACTTCGTCATCTGGACCACGACGCCCTGGACCATCCCGGGCAACATGGCCATCTGCCTCAACGCCGAGTATGACTACGTGCTCCTCCAGGCCCCCAACGGCGAGGTCTATATCCTGGCCAAGGACCTGGCCGAGTCGGTCTGCAAGGCCGCCCACATTGACTTTGAGGCCTCCAAGGTGCTGGCCGTCCTCAAGGGCAGTGCGTTTGAACGGATGACCGCCAAGCACCCCATGTTCGACCGGGATTCCGTCATCCTCAACGGCGACCACGTCACGTTGGACGCCGGCACCGGCTGCGTCCACACCGCCCCCGGCTTCGGCGCCGACGACTTCAATATCTGCCGCCAGTACGATGCCGCCGGGCTGACCCATATCGGCACCCCCGTGCCGGTGAACGCCAAGGGCGTCATGACCGACGAGCGGTACAACGGCCAGTTCTACGCCAAGGCCAACGACATGGTGGTAGAGGATCTGGAGGCCGAGGGTTTCCTCCTGGCCAAGGAGGAGATCACCCACTCCTACCCCCACTGCTGGCGGTGCAAGCACCCCATCATCTACCGGGCCACCGAGCAGTGGTTTTGCTCCGTGGACGCCATCAAGGACGCTGCCGTGGCGGCCTGCGACGACATCCAGTGGAAGCCGGACTGGGGCAAGGACCGCATGACGGGTATGATCACCGAGCGCAACGACTGGTGCATCAGCCGCCAGCGGGTGTGGGGCGTGCCCATCCCCATCTTCTACTGCGATTCCTGCGGGGCGGATATCGTCACCCCCGAGACCATCCGGCATGTGGCCGCCCTCTTCCGGGAGCACGGCTCCAACGTCTGGTTCGACCGGGAGGCCGATCGGCTGGTGCCCGCCGGGTTCCGCTGCCCCAAGTGCGGCCACACCCACTTCACCAAGGAGTCCGACATCATGGACGTGTGGTTCGACTCCGGCTCCACCCACGCCGCAGTGCTGGATGAGCGGCCCTACCTCCATTTCCCCGCCGATGTCTATCTGGAGGGCGGCGACCAGTACCGGGGCTGGTTCCAGTCCTCCATGCTGACCAGCATCGCCGCCAAGGGCGTGGCCCCCTATAAGCAGATCATCACCCACGGCTGGACCGTGGACGGCGAGGGCAAGGCCATGCACAAGTCCCTGGGCAATGCCGTGGGCCCCGAGGAGGTCATCAAGGACTACGGCGCCGACATGCTGCGCCTGTGGGTGGCCTCGGCCGACTATACCCAGGATATGCGCATCTCCAAGGACATCATGAAGCAGCTCTCCCAGGCCTATCTGAAGATCCGTAACACCGCCCGGTACATGCTGGGCAACCTGTGCGATTTCAATCCTGACGCCGACCAGACGCCCCTGGACCGGATGGAGGCGCTGGACCGCTTCGCCCTGGCCTCCTTCAACGACCTGGTCAAGACCGTCCGCGAGGCCTATGTCCGCTATGAGTTCCACGCCGTCTACCGGGCGGTGTACAACTTCTGCGTGGTGGATATGTCCAACTTCTACCTGGACATCATCAAGGACCGGCTGTATTGCGGGGACGCCCACGGCCGCCGCTCCGCCCAGACCGCCCTGTATACCATCCTGGACGGCATGACCCGGCTCATCGCCCCCATCCTGGCCTTCACCTCCGACGAGATCTGGGCCGCCATGCGCCACGACCGGAGCGCCGACACCGAGAGCGTGCTCCTCAACGACATGCCCGGCTACGACGAGGCTCTGGCCCTGTCCGAGGCGGACCAGGTCCGCTGGGATAAGCTGATCTCGGTCCGCGACGCGGTGAACAAGGCCCTGGAGAACGCCCGGGCCGCCGGGGTCTTTAAAAAGGCCCAGGACACCGAGGTCACCCTCTCCGTGGCCGAGCAGAAGGACGCGGACTTCCTGTCCGGCGTGGACCTGGCCACCCTGTGCATCGTCTCCAGGGTCACCGTCACCACCGGGGCGGTGGAGGGGGAAAAGATGGCCGACTGCCTCATCCCCTGCACCATCGCGGTCAAGCTGTCCGAGGCCCCTAAGTGCGTGCGCTGCTGGAACCATAACGAGCACGTGGGGGAGGACCACGACCACCCCGAGCTGTGCCCCCGTTGCGCCGGGGTCGTGCGCGCCGAAGCATAAGTAGACAAGCTGAGCCCCCGCGGCCATACGTTGTATGGCCGCGGGGGCTTTTTTGTTCTACGTTTCCCGAGGCGCCCAGTGCGGGCAGGTCTGGTCCTTGGTGCGCTTTTTGATCCGGGGGTACTTGCAGTGCCCGCAGTCCACCTCGTGGTATCCCTTGCCCCACTTCCGGTAGTGCTGGGCAAAGTATTTGCAGGTCCCGCAGATTTTTTCTTCCATGGCGCTCACCTCCTGGTCTTATAACGTCATTATAACGTCTCTCAAAAAGAAAGTCAACGCTAAAATGACGTTATAATTGCGTTATTGTTTTATTACGTCATTTTGATATAATTGTGATATCACTTGCAAGGAGGGGCACAAATGCCGGTCTCGTATAATTTCCCCCTTCGTCTGGACGACGATCTGCGGGAAAAGCTGCGCTACATCGCAGAAAAAAACAGCCGGTCTCTCAATAAGGAGATTGAATTCCTCGTGAAAAAGCACGTGGAAGCCTACGAAAAAGAACACGGCGCCATTGCCGTCCCCAAGGAGTAACCGCTCATGCTCTATGCCATCCTCATCCTCGCGCTGGTGGTTCTGGATCAGGTCGTCAAGTTTCTGGTCCGCGCCCACATCCCCCTGGGAGGTTCCCTCCCCTTCCTGCCCCACATTCTGGAGCTCACCTATGTCCAGAACACCGGGGCGGCCTTTTCCATGCTCTCCCAGCACACCTGGCTGCTCACCATCGTCTCCGCCGTGGTGGCGGCGGTCATCGCCGCCGCCCTGGTCAAAAAAGTGGTGAAGCACCCCTTTGGGGTCCTGTCCCTGTCGGTGGTCCTGGCCGGGGCGGTGGGCAACCTCATCGACCGGCTGTTCCTGGGCTTCGTCACCGATATGTTCCAGACCCTGTTTATGCGCTTTGCCGTCTTTAACGTGGCCGACATCTGCGTGGTCTGCGGCGGCATCGCCTTCGTCGTCTACATCCTCTTCTTTGCCGAGAAGCTGGAGAAAAAGGAGTCCGGCCATGACACCCATCCGGCTGACGGCTGACCGGGCTGGGGAGCGGCTGGACCAGTTTCTGGCCCGCTCGGTGGAGGGGCTGACCCGCTCGGCGGCCCAGCGGCTGCTGGAGGAGGGGGCGGTGACCCGGTCGGGCCGCCCGGCCCGGAAAAACGACAAGACCTCCCCCGGCGACGTGCTGGAGGTGGTCCTGCCCGACCCCGCTCCGGTGGACCTCCTCCCCCAGAACATCCCGCTGGACGTGGTATACGAGGACGGCGACGTCATCGTGGTCAACAAGCCGGTGGGCATGGTGGTCCACCCCGCCCCCGGCCATCCTGACGGCACGCTGGTCAACGCGCTGTTATATCACTGCGGAAATAGCCTTTCAGGAATCAACGGAGCGCTGCGCCCCGGCATCGTCCACCGCATCGACCGGGACACCTCGGGGCTCATCATCGCCGCCAAGAACGACGCCGCCCATCTGGCCCTGGCCGAGCAGCTCCAGGACCACTCCCTGTACCGGGAATACGAGGCGGTGTGCGCGGGCAGCCTGAGGGAAGACGCCGGCACGGTGGACGCTCCCATCGGCCGCCACCCCGCAGACCGGAAAAGGATGGCCATCGACCGGAAAAACGGCCGCCGAGCGGTAACCCACTGGACCGTACTGGGGCGGTATCCCGGCTGCACCCACATTCAATGCCGTCTGGAGACCGGCCGCACCCACCAGATCCGGGTCCACCTGGCCTCCATCGGCCATCCCATTCTGGGGGACACGGTGTATGGGGCCAAAAAGCCCTATCCCGGCCTGGCCGGCCAGTGCCTCCACGCCCGGCGGCTGTCCTTCCTCCACCCGCGCACCGGGGAACGGGTGACCGTGGAGTGTCCCCTGCCGGACTACTTCACCGCGTTGCTTGACAAGCTGTCCAGGCTGAGATAAAATAGGACCCGACCGCAGGACAAATCGAATACAGGGGCGCTGGACGCAAGTCCGGCTGAGATGCGAGGCGTATGGCCGCCTCCGGTCCCTTGAACCTGATCCGGGTAATGCCGGCGTAGGAAGCTGATTCGACACCGTGTCGTTTCTCCTGTACCGCTTGCGCTAGCTCCGGTTTGCGCTGCGGTACATTTTTTAAAAGGAGAAATGATCGATGACCTCTGCAAAACCGACCCGCTCCGCCGTGTCCGGCCGCACCCGCACCCGCATGCTGTGCGAAGGCGCCATTATGGTGGCCCTGGCCCAGATCCTGAGCTATATCAAGATCATGGAGCTGCCCAACGGCGGCTCCCTCACCCCAGCCATGTTCCCCATCCTGCTCTTCGCCGTGCGCTGGGGCCTGAAGGACGGCCTGCTGGCCGGCTTTGTATTCGGCCTTTTACAGCTCATCTTCGACGGCGCATATGCCTGGGGCTGGCAGTCCATGCTGCTGGATTATCTGGTGGCCTTTCCCCCGTTGGGTCTGGCGGGCCTATTCAAAGGGAAAAAGTGGGGCATTTTTGCCGGCACCGTCCTGGGCTGCCTGGGGCGCTTTATCGTCCACTTCATCAGCGGCATTACCATTTACCGTATCTACGCTCCCACCGAGATTCTGGGCACGGTGTTCGACGAGCCCAATCTCTACTCGCTCGTGTATAACGGCTCCTACATGCTCCCCAACACCATTCTGGCCCTGGCCATCGCCGGGCTGCTCTACGCGCCTCTGAAGAAATTCTATGTGGGGGAGGATATTCCGAAATAAGAAGGTGTGATTGGATTGGGCAAATTTGAGGGCGTTCTCCTGGCCAGTGACTTTGACGATACCCTGGTGGGCGGAAGCTGCGAGCTGTCCCCGGGCAACCGGGCGGCGCTGGCGTATTTCATCCGCGAGGGCGGCCGCTTTACCGTGGCCACCGGCCGGGCCCGCCGCACCTTTGCCCCCTATGCGCACACCATTCCCCTCAACGCCCCCGTGATTTTGTCCAACGGCGCGCTGCTCTACGACTTTGCTGCCGGGCGCACGGTGGTGGACCTGCCCCTGCCCGAAACGGCGGCGGCCGACCTGGGGCAGCTCTGCGCCGTCATGCCCCAGATCGGAGTGGAGACCTACCACGGCGACGACGTGTATATCTTTCAGCCCAACGCCTTCACCCAGCGGCATGTGGAGCGAGTCAGGACCACCTGGACCCAGCGGGACCTGCCGGACATGCCCCAGCCCTGGAGTAAGGCGGTGATCCAGGCCGATTACCAAAGCCTGCTGACTGCCCAGAAGTACCTGCTGGACCGCTGGCCGGACCGCTATGAGGTCATCTTCTCCAACGCGGTGCTGCTGGAGTGCACCGCCAAGACCGCCACCAAGGGCGGCATGGTGCTGAAGCTGGCCCAGCGGCTGGGCGTCCGCCGGGAGCACATCTACTGCGTGGGGGACAATCAGAACGACATCCCCATGCTGGCGGTGTCTGCCGTGCCCTTTGCCCCCGCCAACTGTGCCCAGGCGGTCCGGGACTGGGGCGCCGTCCTCCTGTCTTCCTGCGAGGAGGACTGCGTGGCCCAGGTGATCCAGACGCTGGACCGGCGCTATTAAAAAGTTACGAAACACCCCGGAACGATATGCGTTCCGGGGTGTTTTGTGTCAGAAGAAATTACTCTGACTTTATAAATCGTGCTTCTCAAGGCCGGTCAGGTCTGCTATAATAGAGGCAGAAACCAGCTCATGCTAATATTTCCCAGAGAGGGGGGCCGACATGGAACGGATGCAGGCGGTGGAATTCATCATCCGACTGGAGCAGCTCTATCTGGAGCAGCGTGACATGAAGGCCCTTCTGGCGGCGATGGCGCCCGGGGTCACCTGGATCGGCAGCGGCCGGGGCGAGGTCTGCCGTGGAAAGCAGGAGGCGCGCCGCCTGCTGGAGCAAGACCTGGCCGAATACGGGGGAGCGTTCTCCATCACCGAGCGCTGGCAGGAGGCGGAGCCCCTGCCCGGCGAAGGCTGGCTGATCTATGGCGGATTCCGTGCCGAGCCCGGCGACCCGTCTGCCGGACTGGCAGAGCTGGACCTGCGGTTCAGCGCGGTCTGCACGGAAACGGAGGACGGCCTCCAACTCTGCCACATCCACCTCTCCCAGCCGGACTTTGATCAGCGGCCGGGACGGCTCTATGTCCTGCGGGACAGCCGGGCCCGGACGGAGGAATTCCGCCAGCGGGCGGCGGAGAGCCAGCGTGAGCTGCTGGATGTGATGGAAAATCTGCCCGGAGGGGTGCTCCGCTGCCGCGATGACAGAGGTTTTACCATCCTGCAGATGAGCAGCGGCTTTTTGGATATGGTGGGCTATCGTCCGGCGGAGCTGGAGGAGCAGTACCACAACCGCCTGATTGATCTGATCCACCCCGACGACCGGGAAAATGTGCGGAAGAATTTCCGCGCGCCGGTGATAAACTCCACGGTGGAGCAGGAGTACCGCCTGATCTGCCGCGACGGCCACCCGCTCTGGGTGCTGGATCGGTCCCGCCTGGTGCGCAGTCCCGGCGGCGCGCCGGTGTTCAACACCATGCTGATGGACATCACCGAGCGTAAGCAGGCCCAGGAGGCCCTGCGCCTGTCGCTGGAGCGCCATCAGATCATCATGGATCAGACCAACGACATCATTTTCGAGTGGAATATCGTACAGGATACCCTGAGTTTTTCGAACAACTGGCAGAAAAAATTTGGCTACGCCCCCATCCGGCGGGAGATCAGTACCCGCATCCCCGGCTCCAAGGACGTCCACCCTGACGACATGTCCGCCTTCCGCCAGCTCCTGAAGGCTGCGTCGGCGGGGGCGCCCTATTCATCGGCAGAGTTCCGCATCCGTAGCTGGGACGGCCGCTATCTCTGGTGCCGTATCCGGGCCACCACACAGTTTGACAGCGAGGGCAGGCCCATCAAGGCGGTGGGGGTCATCACCGACATCGACGCCGAGAAGAAACACGAACAGCGGCTGCTGGAGCAGGCTCAGAAGGATTCCCTTACCGGTCTGCTGAACCAGAGCGCGGCACGATCCCGGGCCGCCGAGCTGATCGAGGGGCGGCGGCCGGAGGAGATTCAGGCCCTGATGATTCTGGACCTGGACAACTTCAAGAACGTCAACGACCAGTACGGCCATCTGTGCGGAGACGCGGTGCTCACCGATCTGGCGGCCTGTCTGAAGCGGCAGTTCCGGGGCTCCGATGTCATCGGCCGCATTGGCGGGGATGAATTCGCAGTATTCCTGTCCAGTCTGAGCCAGGCGTCGGATGCCGGGGTCAAGGCCGGGGAAATCCTGGCCGCCATCGCCGCCCTGCCGCTGGAGGGCGCCCCCGACCTGCAGCTCTCCTGCAGCGTGGGCATCGCTCTGTGCCCGGCCGACGGTGCCGACTACCAGCGCTTGTACCAGTGCGCCGATTTGGCCCTCTACCAGGCCAAGAGCCAGGGAAAGGCGTGCTTTGCCTATTACAGCCAGGAGCTGGAGGACGGTCCCGGCCGCAGCGGCAGGAGCCGCTCCGCCGTCAGCTCCCCCATCGACTCCGACTCGGTGTGCGACGTCACCGAGCAGCTTGCCCGGTACGCCTTCCGGATGCTCTACGACGCCGGCACCACCGAGGCCGCCATCGGCCAGATGCTGGAGGTCGTAGGCCGGGCCTATGACGTGAGCCGGGTCTATATCTTTGAAAACAGCGCGGACGACACCCTGTGCTATAACACCTTTGAGTGGTGCGGCGAGGGGGTCTCGTCGGAACGGGAGAACCTCCAGGGCCTGTCCTACCAGGAGGACCTGGGGGATTACCAGTCCAACTTCGACGCCAACGGCATCTTCTACTGCCGGGACATCTCCACCCTCCACCCCGACCTCTATGCGGTGCTGGCCCCCCAGGGGATCTGCTCCATGCTCCAGTGTGCGATTCTGGACGACGGGCGGTTCAAGGGCTATGTGGGCTTTGACGAGTGCCGGGCCAACCGCTACTGGACCCAGGAGCAGATCGAATCCCTGACCCTGGTGGCCCGGGTGTTGTCCACCTTCCTGATGAAGCAGCGGCTCAGGGAGCATGTGCAGGCGCTGGAGCAGCGCCTGGCGCAGGAGAAGGAGCAATGAAAACCAAACCGCGGGACAGCCATTCGGCTGTCCCGCGGTTTTTCTTGCCTCAGGAGGCTCGCCCCATGAAGGCATAGAGCATGACCGCGGCCTCGCCCCGGGTGGCGGTGCGGTTGGGATTCAGGCGGCCGGAGCCGTCCCCCCGAACCATGCCCAGCCCCTGGGCCAGGGCGGCGTATCCCAGCAGTCCGTCGGGAATGTCGGCCTGGTCGGAGAAGGCAGTGTGGTAGATCCCCTGGAGCCGCGCCGCCGGGCCATAGCCTCCGGCGTCCAGCAGCAGCTTGGCCGTCTCTAGACGGGTGAGCGGCCTGCCGTCCTCCCGCTCCGCCCGGGTGAGCAACCCCATGCCGTAGGCGGTGCGGTACAGGTCGTCGGCCCCGGCGTCGTCCAGAGCCCCGGGGTCCACCCGGTAGCCCCGGGTGCTGACCAGCAGGGCCACCAGGTCCCGCTGGGTCAGGGCCTGGGTGGGCGCGAAGGAATCCCCGGCGTAGCCGACGCCGTATCGGGCCAGGGCCTCCACGGCGGGCTTGGCCCAGGGAGCGTCGTCCAGGTCGCCGTACTGGACGGCGGCCTCCTCATAGCGGTGGACCACAGGTTCGCCGGTCTTGGCGTCGATGCCCAGGACGGGGTCGCCGCCGCTGACCAGGGTGTAGCCCAGTTTCAGCGTCGAGAGATAGGAGAACCCCATCTCGGCCAGCGGGCCGTAGTCGGGGTTGGACAGGTCCAGCTTCTCCGGCACGGCCACATAGCCGCCCTGTAGCTGGAAGGTGGCCAGATAGGCCTCCAGCGCAGCTTGGGGACCGATGATGCCTTCAGGGCTTTCAAAGGGGATCCCCTCAGTCCAGGCCTGGTAGAAGCCGGACACCGAACCGTCGGAGGAGTCGATCTCCGCGTAGAGGCAGTTGTCCGGGAAGAAATAGCCGTTGACCTGCTGCGCGTAGACGAAGGACCAGCTCTCGGGCTCGGCGTCATCCGGGGTGCGCCAGGCCGCCGGGCCGGAATCCCGTTCATAGGCTGCGCTCTCCTCGAAGAGCTCGCCCCGGTACTTGGACAGGAAGGCCTCCGCCTTCTTCCGGGCCTCGGCCTCGGAGACCGCCGCCCGGCAGTCCTCCCGCCAGGGCATGGAGCTGGATACGCTCTCCAACCCACCGGTCTTGGCGTCCAGGGTGACGTACCGCCGCCAGATGCCCTGGTCGGTCTGCCGGACGTAGGTGAGCTGGGCGGTGACCTTGGCGTCCGCGGGAAGGGCGTCCTCGTCCGCGCCGGCCCGCTCCACCTGATAGGACGCGGCGGCCAGAGCGTAGGCGGTCAGACCCAGCTCCGATACCGCCCGGGCCCGCTGGTCCAGCTCTTCTTTACTCAGCGCGCCGGTCAGCTTCTCCACCCCGGTCTGCTCCGCCTGGGTGAGGCTTTTGGCAATGTCCATGGCCGCCGCCGACTCGGCGGGGGCTGCGCTGTTCCCGTCCCCCAGCAGGGCGCCGCCCCGGCCCAGCTCCCGGTAGAGCGCGGTCAGGTCCACCAGTTGCCCGGAGACGTCATCCACATAGTATTCGTCGGTGGGGTTGGGCAGATAGCGCAGCACTGCGGCAGTCCCGTCCTCGGAGCGCACATACTCCAGCCGCAGCGAGAGGGTGTCCCGCAGCAGGGCCTTGGCGGCCTCCGCGCCGGTGCGGAACCGGGCGGCGGGGATGTCCCCCAGGTACGCGCCCTCCAGGCTGTCCCGGTAGAACCAGGTGACGGTGTTGTCGCTGCACCGCACGGAGAGGGAGAAGGACAGCGGAGAGGGCAGGCCGTTGAGCCGCAGGGCGCCGCGGCAGCGGTACTGGGTCCTCCCCAGCCAGCCGCCGGAGTCGAAGGGCTCCAGCTCCGCCGACTCCTCCTCGCCCAGCACCCGGTCCAGGAAGGCCTGGGCCGCCGCCTGGGCCTGGACCGGGTCTCCCTCGGGTAGGGACAGGGTGTCCCGGGGGTTGGAGACGTCCTCGTCGTAGCGGTCGTAGCGCAGAATCTTGCCATCCTCGGTGGCGGTGACCTCCAGGGAGCCGGCCTCGCCGCTCCAGGACAGGTACCACGCCGGGGCCAGCTCGTTTTCCGTCAGGTCGCCGTAGAACTGGTCATAGACCTGGGTGTCGATGCCCAGCGTCTCCTTTACCCGCAGGGTGACGGCGGCCAGCCGGGCGTCGCTGTCCTCCTCCGCCGCCGCGGGCAGGGCCAGAGCGCCCAGCAGGGCCAGGGTCAGCACAAGAGACAAAAGCCGTTTCATTACAAAACCTCCATTCGATCTGAAATGGTTCGCTCTGGTATCACTATACCTCTTAGACGTAAATTTTTCCATCCGGTTCCCCAAATTTTCCTTGACTTTTATCGAACATCCGTTGTATAATTTGATCGAACAAAAGTTCCCTAAACGTTGGGAGAAAAAAGACGTCCATATGTAAGAGCGGGCGGAGAAAAAGTCCGGTTTTTAGGACAGTTCCTCTGGTAGACTGGCCACATCGACAGCGGGAGGGATCGGCATGCAGACCATTTACTATCAGACCAGCAGCTTTATTCGCCATGAGGGCAACGTGGTGGACCTGGGGGCATACCGCCGAAAGCTCTCGGCCGTGTCCGGCGGCGACTGGGAGGACGTGCCGGTCCAGGAGCCCGCGCCCACTCAGCCGGAGGCCGCCGCGCCCCTGCTGCGGCTGGTGCCGCCGGAGTCCCCCAAGGTCCGCGCCGCCCGCCGCCGGCGGAACGTGCGCCGGGTGGGCCTTGCCCTGGACCTGCTGGCCAGCCTGGCCGTGGTGGCCGTAACGGTGACGGCAATGGTGCAGTTCGTGCGTCTTGCCTGACCATACGTGGTATCCCCCATTCCGTGGGCCGCAAGATGTTGCGGCCCACGGAAATTTTGTTTGGAAAGGGGATTTTTTTCTTTACACAGGTGTTAAAATATGATAGTCTATTAAGGCACGTAAAGTGCCCATACCGGCCCTGGCGCTTCGTTTCGGGACACAGCCCGCTGTTCTGCGGGGGTCTCACCCGCCCGCTACGCAGCTCCATGGGCAATTGAAACAGAAAGGTGGACATCCCCATGATCCGTAAGGACGAAAAGACGGCCGTGATCGAGGCCAACCGCACGCACCCCACTGACACCGGCTCCCCCGAGGTGCAGATCGCCATCCTCACCGCCCGCATCAACGAGCTCACCGAGCATCTGCGGATGCACAAGCACGACAACCACAGCCGCCGCGGCCTGTATAAGATGATCGGCAAGCGCCGCAAGCTGCTGGACTACCTGGCCAACAAGGACGTAGAGCGTTACCGCGCCCTGATCGCGAAGCTCGGCATCCGTAAGTAAGAAACTGAATGAGGGGTGGCGCGGAACACCGTGCCGCCCCTTCTTCCCATGTACCAAAAATAGACGCCCACCAGAGCCCATCCACTTTTTTAGCAATTGAACCTGCCCTCGTCCCTGCCGCAGAGGAGGGCGCGTTCAAGTGCTAAAAGGGCTGAAGGCTCTGATGTGCGCCGATCAATGAAGGAGGACGCACATGTCAACCGTTATCACACACAAGCAGTTCCCCAACTACAAGGTCTTTGAGATGGATCTCTGCGGCCGGCCCCTGAAGATCGAGGTGGGCAAGGTGGCCGAGCTGGCCAACGCCTCGGCCATGGTCCACTACGGCGATACCACCGTGCTGGTGGCGGTCACCGCCTCCGCCCGGCCCCGGGACGGCATCGACTTCTTCCCCCTGAGCGTGGACTTTGAGGAGAAGCTGTACGCCGTGGGCCGCATCCCCGGCTCCTTCCTGCGCCGGGAGGGCCAGCCCTCCCTGCCCGCCGTGCTGGCCAGCCGGGTCATTGACCGGTCCATCCGGCCTCTGTTCCCCTACGATTTCCGCAACGACGTGGTGGTCACCGCCACCGTCATGAGCGTGGATTACGACTGCTCCCCCGAGGTCACCGCCATGATCGGCGTGTCGGCCTGCCTGGCCTACTCCAACATCCCCTGGGCCGGCCCCATCGGCTGCCTGGAGGTGGGCTATGTGGACGGCCAGATCGTGCTCAACCCCAATCAGGAGCAGAAGCACGCCTCCCAGCTCGACCTGACTGTGGCCGCCACCGAGGGCAAGGTCATCATGATCGAGGCCGGCGCCAAGGAACTGCCCGACGACAAGATGTACGACGCCATCGTGACCGCCCATGAGGAGATCAAAAAGCAGGTGGCCCTCATCAACGCCATGGTCGCCGAGATCGGCCGGGAGAAGATGACCTACGACCACGCCGACTTCAACCAGGTGCTCTTCGACAAGATTGTGGAGGCCACTCTGGACGAGGCCAAGGCCGCCATGGACACCGACGATAAGAACGTGCGCGAGGAGCGCTGGAACAAGCTCATCGACCACTGGCACGAGCTCTTCCTGGAGGACTTCCCCGAGATGGACAAGTACCTGGAGGAGATCACCTACAAGTTCCAGAAGAAGATCGTTAAGGCCTGGCTGCTGGAGGGCCACCGGGTGGACGGCCGGGCCAAGAACGAGATCCGTCCCCTGTCCGCCGAGGTGGGGGTCCTGCCCAAGGTCCACGGCTCCGGCCTGTTCACCCGCGGCCAGACCCAGGTCCTGTCGGTCTGCACCCTGAACACCCTCTCCGCCTGCCAGAAGCTGGACACCATCTGGGAGGAAGAGGAGAAGCGGTATATGCACCACTATAACTTCCCCTCCTACTCCGTGGGCGAGGCCCGCGCCGCCCGCAGCGTCAACCGCCGCGAAAAGGGCCACGGCGCCCTGGCCGAGCGGGCCCTGGAGCCCGTCATCCCCAGCCAGGAGGATTTCCCCTACGCCATCCGCGTGGTCTCTGAGGTCCTGAGCTCCAACGGCTCCACCTCTCAGGGCTCCATCTGCGGCTCCACCCTGGCTCTGATGGACGCCGGCGTGCCCATCTCCGCCCCTGTGGCCGGCATCTCCTGCGGCCTCATCCAGGACGACGACGGCTCCTTCACCACCTTTATCGACATCCAGGGCGTGGAGGACTTCCACGGCGAGATGGACTTTAAGGTGGCCGGCACGAAGAAGGGCATCACCGCCATTCAGATGGACATCAAGAATGACGGCCTGAGCCACGCCATCATCCAGGAGGCCCTGGCCATCACCAAGGACGCCCGCTTCGCGATCCTGGACGAGGTCATGCTGCCCTGCATCGCCCAGCCCCGCCCCGACGTGGCCGACACCGCCCCCAAGATGGTGAAGATGAAGATCGACGTAGACAAGATCCGCGAGGTCATTGGCTCCGGCGGCAAGGTCATCCAGAAGATCTGCGCCGACACCGGCGCCAAGATCGACATCGAGGACGACGGCACCATCTATATCGCCGGCGTGGACAAGGCCTCCTGCGACGCCGCCAAGAAGACCATCGAGACCATCGTCTTTGTGCCCGAGGTGGGGCAACTGTATTACGGCAAGGTGGTCCGCATCCTGCCCTTCGGCGCTTTCGTAGAGCTGGCCCCCGGCAAGGACGGCATGGTGCACATCTCCAAGCTGGCCAACCGTCGGGTGGAGAAGGTGGAGGATGTGGTCAACATCGGCGACATGATTTGGGTGAAGGTCACCGAGATTGACGAGAAGGGCCGCGTGAACCTGAGCTACAAGGACGCCCTGAAGGAGCTGGAGAACAACCCCGGCCTGAAGAAGTAAGAAATATGAACGCATGGTTTGAGGCCGCTGGAGCGGCGGCGTGGGGCGCCGTCGGCTTCGGCGGCCTCTCCCGCTGGATGGACCCGCCTGCCCGGGCTCGGGCGGAGAGGCTGTGCCCCTCCCCGACCGGGGTCTTTGTGGCCGCCTTTCCCTATTACGCGGGGGATGATCCCGGCAACCTGTCCCGGTATGCCCGGGGAGAGGACTATCACGCCGCAGTGGTTCTGCGGCTGGAGCAGGTGTGCGCGCGGCTGCGGGCCCGTTGGCCGGAGCACATCTTCCGGCCCTCCGCCGACAGCAGCCCCATTCCCGAGCGGGCCGCCGCCCTGTGCGCCGGGCTGGGGGTGCTGGGGGACAACGGCCTGGTGCTGCTGGACAAATGGGGCTCCTGGATCTTTCTGGGGACCATCCTGACCAATCTGACCGGCTATCCCTGGCCGGAGCCCGTCCCCCTGCGCCGGTGCGTCCACTGCGGGGCCTGCGCCGCCGCCTGCCCCGGCGGGGCATTGGAGGCAGACGGGGTCCGGACGGACCGCTGCCTGTCCCATCTGACCCAGAAAACGGGGGAGCTGACGCCGGAGGAGGCCGCCCTTTTGTCGGCCCACCCGCTGATCTGGGGCTGCGACGTGTGCCAGCAGGTCTGCCCCTATAACCGGGCTGCGCCGGTCACCCCCCTGCCGGAATTCCGGGACGATCTGGTGCCCGCCCTGACGCTGCCGGACGTGGCGGGGCAAACCCGCAGACAGTTTTTGGAGCGCTACCCAGGGCGGGCCTTTACCTGGCGGGGACCGGGGCCGCTCCAGCGCAATCTGGAGCTGAAGGACGGGGAATAAAACGGCCGCCTTTCGCGGAAACTAACCGTGAAAGGCGGTGTATTTATGCAAGTACGCGATTTGATGAATCAGAGCGTGGTGTCCATCGACCCGTCCGAGTCGGCGGCCCTGGCGGCCCGGCTGCTGGCCCGGCATAACCTGGGCTCCCTGCCGGTGTGCGGCACGGACGGAGGCCTGCGGGGCATCGTCACCGACCGGGATATCGTGACCCGGTGTGTGGCGGCGCAGGAGGACCCCAGCAAGGTGCCGGTGCGGGACATCATGACCCGAAACTGCGCCGTGGTGGCCCCCGACGACGACGCTCACGAGGCGGCCCGCAGAATGGCGGCCCAGCAGGTCCGGCGTCTGCCGGTCATGGAGGGGGACAAGGTGGTGGGGATGCTCTCCCTGGGGGACCTGGCCTGTTGCCAGCAGTACGACATGGAGGCGGGCGCGGCCCTCAGCGAGATTTCCGACAACGTCCACCGGGTCCGCAGCATGGAGCATGTTCCTCAGAGCATCAAGCGCCACGCGGAAGAGGAGTAAAACGGGCCCCCGGCCAATGGACCGGGGGCCCGCTTCTCACTCCGGGACGTCGGCGTCCCGCTGGGCCGGGCCGTCCAGCAGACGCCCGCGGTAGTCGAACCGGGAGCCGTGGCAGGGGCAGTCCCAGCTCTTCTCATCCGGGTTCCACTCCAACTGGCAGCCCAGATGGGGGCAGCGGACCGAGACGCAGAAGACCTCCCCGCCGTCATCTTTGTAGACCCCCAGCTTTTCCCCGCGGTACTCCACCACGCCGCCATGGCCCCTGGGCAGGGCCTCCACCTCTGCCCTGGGGGGCGTGAACAGCCGTCGCCCCAGCCCCTTGGCGGCCTGGGCGCTCTCCTGGAGGAGGGCCTTCCCGGCGGCGGGGGGCTGGAAGCGCTGGGGGGTAAAGACCTCCTCCCAGGGGCTGGCGCCGGTTGTGATGAGGTCGGTGAGCAGCCGGGCGGCCACCATGGAGGAGGTCATCCCCCACTTCTGGAAGCCGGTGGCCACATACCAATTGGGTGTGGTGGCGGAGAACCGACCGATATAGGGCACACCGTCCAGGGGCATCCCGTCCTGAGCGCTCCAGGCGGCCATCTCCCGGCTCTCAGGCCAGAAGCTCCGGGCGGCCTGCCGCAGCTTCTGGTACTGCCCGCCCGCCGAATTTTCCCCGGTGCGGTGGCCCCCGCCGCCCAGCAGGAGCAGGTCTCCCTGGGGCCGGAAGGAGAGGCCGTCGCCGTCGGTGCCGAAGTACATCCCCTCCAGCCCGGCGGCGTTTTCCAGGGCCAGCACGTAGCTGCGCTCCTGGTGCATCCGGAGAAAATAGTATCCCGGGACGTTGCGGAAGGGGTAGTGACAGGCGAACACGACGTGCTCCGCCGTCACCGTCCCCCGGTCGGTGATCACCCGGTTTCCCTCCACGTCCCGTACCCGGGTCTGCTCATAGAGCTCCAGCGGCTCCGCCACGGCGTCCAGGAAGCGCAGCGGGTGGAACCGGGCTTGATTCCCGAACCGCAGGGCGGCGGCCACGGGGAAGGGCAGCTCGGTGTCGGCCGTGCAGGCCGCGTCGATGCCCAGGCTGTGGGCGGCCTCCGCCTCCCGGTGGATGGGCCAGGGGTCCCCGGTGGCGTAGAGGTAGGCCGGGCAGTCGGTAAAGTCGCAGTCGATGCCCCCCTCCCGGACCATACGGCGGTATTCCGCCACGGCCCACTGGTTAGCCTGGGCGTAGAGCACGGCCTTTTCCCGGCCGAGCTGGTCGATGAGCCGCTCGTAGATGAGGCCGTGCTGGGCGGTGATCTTGGCGGTGGTGCGCCCGGTCTGGCCACTTCCGGCCCGGGCGGCCTCCAGCACCACCGTCTCCAGCCCCGCCGCCCGGAGAAAATGGGCGGTGAGGATGCCGGCCAGCCCGCCGCCGATGACGGCGGCGTCTACCTTCCGGTCCCCCGACAGGGGCTCCCGAGGCCGCAGGGAGGCGGTCCTGTTCCAAATGGATTCCTGCATGGCATATCCCACCTTTGGGCGGGGGAGGGCCCCGCCGTTCTCGATGGTCTAGCATGCGCGATATTTTGGAAAATATGCGCCGTTCAGCCCTGAGCCTGCCAGAGAGGCTCCCAACTGGCGGAGTTTTCCCCCACCGAGACGTTCCGCTTGCGGGGCTGGGCCCCAAGGGTTTGCCGGTTCAGTCGGGAATATACTCCCGGATGCGCAGCACGGCCCCCAGCCCCTCGGCCAGGGCCCGGCAGGCGGCGATCTCGGCCGGGCTCTTGTCCTTGTTGACGATGGTCATCACCACCGTGGGCACATACCCTGCCGCCCGGCGGGTAAAGTCCAGCATGGCCTGCCAGGCCGCTTCCCCGTCCCGGGGATGGGTGACGGCGCAGTACTCCTCCGCCGTGGAACCGTTGAGGGAGATGGACAGCACGTCGATGCGGCCCTTTAGATCGGGGGTCACGTCCCGGCCCAGGATCAGATTGGCGTGGCCGTTGGTGTTGATGCGCACCGGCGGCAGGGCGGGGACGGCCTGTTTCAGCGCATCCACCAGCCAGCAGATGTCGTCGGTGCGGAACATGGGCTCCCCAAAGCCGCAGAACACCAGCTCCCGGTAGCAGGAGAAGTCCCGGGAGAGCAGGTCGGCCAGGGCCTCCTCCCGGGTGGGCTCGTGGTCCAGCCACAGGTCATCGGCGTAGATACTGCCCTTGTGGCCGTTGTGCCGCAGGCAGAACACGCAGGCGCAGTCGCACCGGTTGGTCAGGTTGACGTACAGCGCCCCTTCATACGCATAGGAAATGGTCTCCATACGGTTGTACCTCCTCACAGAATGTTGAAAAACCGTTTGCCGTTTTCCAGGGTGGCCCGGAGGACTTCTCCGGTCTCCAGCCCCTTGAGCTGGGCCACACGGGCGGCGGTCAGGGGGAGGAAGGAAGAGTCGCACCGCTCCCCCCGGTGGGGCTCGGGCGCCATGTAGGGGGCGTCGGTCTCCAGCATGAGCCGGTCCAGCGGGACCCAGCGCACCACCTCCGGAGCCCGCCTGGCGTTGGAGAAGGTGATGTTCCCGGTGAAGGAGAGCATCCAGCCCCGGTCCACCGCCACCTTGGCGTCCTCCAGGCTGAGGGCGCAGCAGTGGAACACGCCCCGGGCGTTGGGGTGGGAGCGGACGATATCCAGGCAGTCCTTGTGGGCGTCCCGGTCGTGGACGATGGCAGGCAGGTCCAGCTCCTCCGCCAGGGAGAGC